>JBAVJG010000022.1:0-9151 GCA_049687655.1 Anaerolineales bacterium
TCTAAATATTGCGTAACTCCTGACAAATTGGTAATAAGAAGAAGACGCCAACTGGCACAATGGAAACACGGGATTTGGACGGGGCGGCATTCCACTATTAGATTGTGCAGAGCACAAGCGACTTCCATCACCAAATCCGAAAAACCATCTTTCGTGTTGGGGAAGACATCTTTCACAAGTAGAACATCTTGGATATGAAATTGGATGATCGGCAGCCACACGTTTATTACTGGCGTCAACCCCATCTCAGCCAGCGTTTGTTTCAAGATGGGCAAGAGCAGATGTATCCAGTAGTTCGCTTGCGGCTGACTGATCCCAACAGCCCGGTGGCTGCAAGAAATTGTTTTGGCTTCTCTTTCAATTGGTCATATTTGATCATGTTGTTATTTTGCTATTACCGATAATTTCTAATAGGATTAGGATAATTCAAAAAAGCCCAACTTTTTCGCTGGGCTTTTTTGAATTATCCTATACCACGAAATTGATATCTTTGAATTTATTACTCCTTGAGGGTGGCCAGGTTATTTAAGTGTTAAGATAAAATACTGAAAATCACATGTAAGGAGGCAGGGTTATGAATAAAAGGTTATCGGAATTACCCAAAATTGCGCGAATAGCAATTGTAGGAGCAGTTGGCTTTGGCATCCTCTGTTGTTTGTTAATTGTCATCACATCACTGTCAAATGATCCTTCGTCTTCCCCGGTGGCCACTGTTCGTACCGAACTGACACGAGGCGAACCTGTTAATGTGGTTGCGGCACATGTAGACTGCAAAGACCTTCATGCAGAATTTGCTACTGTCTCTGAAAGCAATTTGCGAGAGAGGGCTAGACTTTCACAATTAAAGTGGACTTTTTCATGGAGAATTCTACAGAGCCATAAAATCCCTCCATCAACACGGGGTATAATATCCAATCGATAAACGAAAAAATGCGTAAGAAGATGGTGTACCCATAGAGTATTCTTGCCCCTGTAGCTCAACGGACAGAGCACCGGCCTTCTAAGCCGTAGGTTGTGGGTTCGAATCCCGCCGGGGGCGCTCGGAATCAATTTGTCTTTAGGAGTATATGAAAATGGCAACTGAACGATTTGGTTTGATCCAATCAGGTGGAAAAGATGCCACCGTTGTCGGTGATGACATCGAGGTTGGACAGACTGCTCCGGATTTCAGCGCCCATGCCCTGGACTGGTCCGTGGTACATGGACTGGCAAATACAAAAGGTAAGGTGCGCATCCTCGCGGCGGTCCCGTCCCTGGATACGGATACATGTGACCGGGAAACTCGTCGCTTTAATCGGGAAGTAGCAAGCCTGGACGAAGATATTGTGATTGAAGTAATCAGCACCGATCTACCCTATGCACAGAAACGCTGGTGCGGTGCGGCGGGCGTTGATCAAGTGATGGTCTTGTCTGACCACATGACGGCTGAGTTCGGCGAGAAATATGGCTGCCTGATCAAAGAACGCCGCATTTTACGCCGGGCTGTGTTTGTCGTTGATCGTCAGGATAAAGTAACCTATGTGGCTTATATGTCCGCCTTGGGCAACGAGCCTAATTACGAAGAAGTATTGGATGCCGCGCGCGCGGCTTTGGCCTGATGGGTAATTGTTCGGCCTGCGTTTGTTTCAAACAGCAGGTTGGGTGAAAGGAGCACGTATGCCCACGCATATCCGAAAATCTCGATCATCAACCGGCGAACTCCGCCGTGAAGTCTTACATGCAGTCGGCTGGCAGGTACAAGTGCGGGCTGGAGTGTGGAGCCCGTCAACGGACGTTTACGAGACGATTAGCGATTACGTTGTCCGGGTTGAGGTTGCCGGGATGCAGGAGGAAGATTTCGACATATCTGTCGAAGACAAATACCTCATGATCAGCGGTAACAGGCCTGATGTCCCGGAACGACGCGCGTATCAGCAGATGGAAATCCGTTTTGGAAAATTCGAATCAGTTGTGGGGATTCCCGGTCCAATCGATCTTGAAGCCTCCCGTGCAGATTACAAAGATGGTTTTTTAACCGTTACACTGACTAAAGCCAAACCAAACCAGATTCAAGTTGAAGAAGAAGAGACTTAGCATATATGGCCGCCTCTCGTTGGCATTCTAACATGATGGACCTAATCGATTGGATATCAGAAAACGATTCCGCGTTGCTTGACATTCTCATGCCGCCTATCTTTCCACAGATTGAACAAAAGAAAGAGGAACAATCTCAAGACGATGCAATTGAGGATGAGTTAACGAACTATCCTGATACGCTGCCAATTCTGCCATTGCGTGGTGTGGTGGTTTATCCGCAAACAGCCGTACCACTGACCGTTGGACAGCCTCGCTCGATCAAACTTGTGGACGAAGTGGTTGCTGCAGATAAACTGGTAGGACTCGTGGCTGCGACCAATCCCGAGTTGGAAACGCCTGGGCCGACAGACCTGTACCGCGTGGGTACGATTGCCACTGTCCATCGCTTGCTGAAAGCGCCGGATGGCACAATCCGCTTGTTGGTGCAGGGCATGGACCGCTTCCGTGTGGATGAGTTTGTGGAGGAAGAACCTTATCTCAGAGCTAGAATTCATGTGGCTCCTGAGATGATTGAAGAAGGCTTGGAGGTCGACGCCCTGGCACGCAATGCGCGTGACCAGTTCGGACAAATCGCGCAGTTGATCCCATCCTTGCCTGAAGAGTTGATATCTTCTGTACTCTCTCTTGAAGACCCGCTTCAGATAATTTACACAATTGCCAACTTCCAGCGTATAGAACTGGCTGATGCTCAGCAACTTCTGGAACTTGATTCAGTTACCGAGAAGCTGCGAAAACTCGTCAGCCTGCTTGTGCGTGAATTAGAAGTGTTGACACTCGGACAGAAAATCCAGAACGAGGCGCGTGAAGAAATTGAAAAGGTTCAACGAGATTACTTCTTGCGTGAGCAGATGAAGGCTATCCAACGTGAACTGGGTGAGAATGACGAACAGGCGGTAGAGGCGGAAGAATTTCGAAAAAAGATCGATGAAGCCAAAATGCCGGATGAAGCGGATAAACAGGCGCGCCGCGAACTTGAGCGTTTGTCACGCTTACCAACTGCCGCGGCGGAGTATGGAGTCATTCGCACCTATCTCGATTGGCTGGTGTCTCTACCCTGGTCGAAAATGACGGATGACAACCTGGACATTGCCCATGCGCGCAAGATTCTGGATACCGATCATTACGGGTTGGATGATGTCAAAGAGCGGATTCTGGAGTTCCTGGCTATTCGAAAGCTCCGTTTAGAACGTAAAGATGAAATTAAAAAAGTATTCGAAGATAAGATTCGCCGTGAGCGTGAGGGAGTGATCCTGTGCTTTGTTGGCCCGCCTGGAGTGGGTAAGACCTCCCTTGGGCGGTCCATTGCGCGCGCTATGGGACGTAAATTCGTGCGCATTTCACTCGGGGGCGTTCGCGACGAGGCCGAGATCCGCGGTCATCGCCGTACATACATTGGCGCCATGCCAGGACGCATTCTTCAGGCGTTACGACGCAATGAGACACGCAATCCGGTCTTCATGATGGATGAAATAGACAAACTGGTATTCGACTTTCATGGTGACCCGGCTTCCGCCTTGCTGGAAGTGCTTGACCCAGAACAGAACAGCGAGTTTCGCGATCACTATCTGGAAGTCTCTTACGACCTTTCACAGATATTCTTTATCACAACCGCAAATACTTTAGAGACTGTCCCGGGTCCGTTGCGCGACCGTATGGAAATTATCTATTTGTCCGGTTATACCGATAAAGAAAAGATCGCGATTGCTAAGGGGTACCTGATTCCACGCCAGATTCGTGAGAATGGTCTGCGCAAGAAAGAGATCAAATTCACAGATGCGGCCTTGCAGAAGATTATTCGAGGCTATACGCGCGAAGCGGGGGTCCGCAACCTGGAGCGACGTATTGGTGCGATTTGCCGCAAAGTTGGCACGCGTATTGCAGAAGGGAAAGGTGAATCCTTCAGCATTACGCTCGATGCGGTTGAAGAGTTCCTTGAGCACCCCGTTTTCCATGGCTCAGAGGAGATTGCCATGCGCACCTCCGTGCCAGGTGTGGTACCCGGGTTGGCCTGGACGCCGTATGGCGGCGAGGTGCTGTTCATAGAATCGAGCCGTATGCCAGGTGGGAAAGGGTTCCAGATTACTGGCTCGGTGGGCAATGTCATGCAGGAGTCTGCGCGTGCTGCGCTATCTTATGTCCGCTCACGGGCCAAGGAATTGGGCCTGAATAGCGGCTTCTATGAGAAGACGGACATCCATTTGCATGTTCCAGCTGGCGCCACGCCTAAAGACGGTCCATCCGCTGGCGTGACGATGGCGGCCTCGTTAGTATCCTTAATATCCGGGCGTAAGGTTAAGAAAAAGCTGGGGATGACGGGCGAGATCACTCTGCGGGGCCAGGTATTGCCGGTTGGCGGAATCAAGGAAAAGGTTCTGGCAGCGCACCGCAATGGTCTCAAAACGGTTATCCTGCCAAAGCGGAACGAGTATGATCTGGACGACATCCCTGAAGAAATAAAAAAGAAAATCGAGTTCGTTTTTGTTGATACCGTTGACGAAGTCTTAGAAGCCGCGCTTGAGAAACGCCGGACGAGGGCAAAATCTGATACGAAGAAGAAATCCGAATCTGCGGAGGCCAAAGAGGAAAATGACAAGGATCATGCTGGCTGAAGATGACCACACAATGGTCACGTTGCTCACAACACTGCTGGACATGGAAGGGTATCAGGTTGTTGCATTGTCTGTAAATGATGATATCTTTGATGCCGTTCGCGATGATCGCCCCGACATCCTGCTTTTGGACGTTCATTTGCCGCATACGAACGGCCTGGATGTCCTGGACCAACTCCGCAATGATGATAAAACTCGGGATTTGAAAGTTGTGATGACATCCGGTTTGAATCTCGAACTTGAATGCAAAAGTCACGGCGCAGATGATTTCCTGCTTAAACCTTATATGCCAGATGACCTGCTGAATATTCTCAAACGAAACCTCAACCATTCCTGACTGTGCAAATCCGCGAATTTTGTTTTCCCGAAGATTATCCCCAGGTAGAAAATCTGTGGGCCTCCATGGAAAAAGGCATCAGCCTGGGACGCTCCGATACACCGAATGAAATACAGAAAAAACTCACACGTGATCCGGACTTGTTCATTCTCGCCGAAGAAAATGGACAGATCGTCGGCACTGTCATCGGTGGCTTTGACGGTAGGCGCGGGCTGATCTACCATCTGGCTGTTGACGCCTCTTCACGCGGACGGGGGATAGGCTCCCGTTTAATGGATGAAATCGAAGCCCGGCTGCGATCTAAAGGCTGCCTGCGTTGCTATTTGCTGGTCAAGATGGATAATCCTGAAGGTATGCAATACTACGAAAACCACGGCTGGGAGCGCATGAACTACGTTGTGCCCTTTGCCAAGAATTTAGTTTGAATATCACATGACTCTTCGTTTTTCTATTCTTACTGTCTCCGACCGCTCCTCGCGCGGCGAACGAGCAGATACTTCCGGCCCGGCTCTGGCTGAGCAGGTCGAATCGCAAGGCTGGCGGGTTGTCAAACAAGAGATCGTACCGGATGACCTTGAGACAATAAAAGATATATTTCAAAACTGGTGCGACTCAGGTGAGGCGGATGTGATCCTCGCCACAGGCGGGACCGGCTTTGCCCCGCGCGATGTCACTCCCGAAGCGACCCGCGTCGTTGTAGAGCGCCTTACCCCCGGCCTGGATGAAGCCATGCGCTCGGCCAGTCTTAATATCACCCCGCATGCTATGCTTTCGCGGGCGATTTCGGGTATCCGCAAACGTACGTTGATCATTAACCTGCCGGGCAGTCCGAAAGGCGCGACTGAGAATTTGCAGGTCGTGTTGCCAGCGTTGGAACATGCTGTGCAGTTGCTGCAAGAAGAGGATGCGGGACACTAATCTGCGGAAGAGATAGTAGCCCTTGTCAGCGCGGTTGACCTTGCGCTATAATCCGCCCGTTTGCAATTACAGAGTGTTGTGTATATATCCAAACTTGTGGAAGGGACCGTACCACCTAAATCTGGCTCCTCTCTGTACAATTTCTGGAGAACCATACTTTCAAAGTGAGGCAAGAATGATTGATGTCAATGAACTTCGCAAAGGTGTGACCTTCGAACTTGATGGTCAACTCTACAAGGTACTCGACTATAGCCATAACAAGACCGGGCGTGGTGGGGCCAACATTCGTATCAAAGCTCGAAATATGTTGACCGGCGCAAATATTGAAAAAACATTCAACTCCGGTCTAACTGTCCAGGACGTACGTTTGGATTATCACAATGTTCAATATCTGTACTCAGATGAAGCGTTCTACTATTTCATGGACAATGAGACCTTCGAGCAGCCAGCCATCAAAGCCGAAACCCTCGGTGATGACGCCCTGTACCTGACTGAAGGGATGGAAGTCAAATTAACTTTCTACAATGGCGAAGCGATTGATATCGAATTTCCCACTTCTGTAGATCTTGAAGTGACTGAATCTGATATGGCCATCCGTGGTGATACTGCCACGGGTGTGACTAAGAAGGTGCGCGTGCAGACCGGTTTGCAGGTGCAGGTACCGAATTTCGTCAACGTTGGCGATACCATTCGTGTCGACACACGCACAGGTGAATACGTCACACGTGTATAAAATTTATTAACTATGACAATGACGGATGACGGAGGGCAACCATCTCCAGTCATCCGTTAATGTTTATGGGAAGGTAGTATGAGAACCCCCGCAGGAAAAGAATGTAAATATTTTTACGGTGATTATTATCGCGGGCGAAACCATGAGGAATGCCGCTTGCTCCAGGCTTCTGGTGAGCGCTGGAGCCCTGATTTGTGCAGAACCTGTCCGGTACCGGATATTCAATTGGCGAATGCTTGCGAATTCATGCAGTTGTATGGCAAGGTGACACGTCCGATCGGCGCTGCATTTCAACGGCGCGTACAGGTTACAGCTTTTTGTGAAAAGACGGAGCGCCATGTCAGCGAGCCGCATGTGGGCTGTGGGGAATGTCACCGCTTGCCGTTTACTTTTGAAGTTAAAGAGTGAACCAAACTGTAAATTTAACCGGGGGGCAAGTTCCCTTGGCTGACAGGGATAGAACAATGAATTTGATACTCTTGCTCGACCTTGATGATACTCTGCTTGATACGAATATGGATGCATTTCTTGCGGCATATTTTCAGTCTCTATCTTCATACCTTTCGCCATATCTCGAACCACAAATGATGCTCTCTGCGCTTATTAAAGGTACCCAAAAGATGATGATAGATTTGGATCCTAGAACAACGTTACGTGAAGTCTTCGATCCGGAATTCTTTCCTAATTTTGATATCGACCGCGACGAGTTAACTGGGCAAATTGATAAGTTTTATAATGATGTGTTTCCATCGCTCCAGAACTTAACGAATAAAAACGATGATGCTGTCTCATTCGTTGAGTGGGCCATTGAACGGGGATGCCGACTGGCAATTGCGACCAACCCACTCTTTCCACTGGCAGCTATTCACCATCGCATGCGCTGGGCTGGCCTGCCGCCTGAAAAGTATCCATTTGAAGTTGTTTCTGCATATGAGGAGTTTCACTTCTCGAAGCCGAATGCTGCATATTATGCCGAAATTGCAGCTCGTATGGGTTGGCCGGATGGACCGATAATCGTAGTCGGGAATGACATAAATGCCGATCTTATACCTGCGCAAGTGCTTGGTTTTTCAACTTTTTGGATTGTTACGGAAAATGCGGATTCAAATGGATTTAAGCCAACTGCACAGGGTACCCTGGCGGACTTGCGCCCCTGGTTGGAGAAAACAGATCTTTCTACGCTCGAACCTGATCTTTCCACACCAGAAGCGCTCATAGCCCTGTTGATTTCTACTCCTGCTGCGATCTCCGGGCTTTTACCCTGTCTTTCGGAACCCCGCTCGAATGAGGCGGGAGAAGCGGAGCAGGCTTCAGGTCCGAATCTGAAGCGCCGACCAGTATCGGACGAGTGGTGTCTGACAGAAGTCTTATGTCATCTGCGGGACACGGAAATCGAAATCAATCTGCCGCGTTTGCACATGCTCATGGAACTCGACGAACCCTTCATCCCTGCCCGCAATACCGACAAATGGGCGGTGGAGCGGGATTACAAGAACCAGGATGCCATATCAGCTTTTGATGATTTTCTATCCGCGCGGATACAGATGATAGATGCGCTCAGCAGTCTAACAGATGAATGGCAGCGTAAGGCTCGCCATGCGATCTTTGGCCCTACAGATTTACTGGAGTTAGTCAAGTTCATGGCTGAGCATGATAAGCTCCATATTCGTCAGATCTATACGACCATCGAGCAACTTAAAGAACAGGAGCTTCACAATTAATCGGTATTTATGTTATGAATTGCGTCAGTCCAAAAAATAAAGCGCGCATCGCTTTGCAATAGCCTGTGTTATAAATTCAAGACCTTTGAGGGACAGAATGTTATCATGTCCCATTTCCTTCAGTATCAGGAGCATGTATGAGAAAACGCGTCGTAGTGACTGGCCTGGGTTGTGTCAGTCCAGTGGGTAACAGTGTAGAAGAATCCTGGCAGGCGCTGTTGGCTGGAAAGTCAGGTGCGGACGAAATTACCCAGTTCGATGCCAGCCAGCATAAGACAAAATTCGCTGCCGAAGTCAAGGGATTTGATGGTGTAGCTTTATTTGGTGTGCGTGAAGCCCGTAAGATGGATCGTTTCACACAATTCGCAATGGCTGCAACGCTGGAAGCATTGGAGCAGGCCAATTATTCGATCAATGAATCAAACCGTGACCAGACCGGTGTTCTGATCGGTTCCGGCATCGGCGGCATCAATACGATGTTGGAGCAAGCGGAGGTCATGCGCGAGCGCGGACCGGACCGGATCAGTCCTTTTCTCATCCCGATGATGATTGCCGACAGCGCAGCCGGGATGATCGCTATTCGCCTGGGCGCGCGCGGGCCGAATATGGCTCTGGCAACAGCTTGCGCTTCTGGCTCCAATGCGATTGGTGAAGCGGCCGAGATTATCCGGCGTGGGACCGTAGACGTGATGATCGCAGGGGCCTCCGAGGCATCTATCGTGGCGTTGGCGATGGGTGGCATGAATGTGATGGGTGC
>JBAVJG010000023.1:0-20810 GCA_049687655.1 Anaerolineales bacterium
AACTGAAATGTACCTAAAAGGATTACGCCGATGCTTATTTACGGTAGACCTAAATTTATTGTCATTGTTCTCTCCGGCTAACAAAGCGTTTAGCTAACGAATTCAATATAACTGCCTATGAAAAGAAAATAGCAAATGAGTATGTTCATGCTAAGCAACATTATCTGAACCTCATCTGATAATAATCACCATTAGATTTTATAACAGAATGGGCCAAATCTGCCTCACAAAACAAAGCTATCTGTCTCAATTTATCTTTCACTGCACCGGCTGCCAGGCCTCCACGTTATCGAAAAACATCTTATAGCCGTTCTTCCCTGTATAGTGAAGGCGTACACGAAGAAGGCTGCCTCGCTGGCTCTCAATTTGTTTTTCTATCCCATTTGCTCCACCAACGTGCAGATTTCCAATGGCACACCTTTGGACTCATCTTGCACCAATGACAGTGCGTCTTGGGTGCACTTATCCACACACACACCACAGCCCATACACTTTTCGTAATTCACTCCCATAAACATGTCATCCATTTCGAGTGCGCCGAACTGGCAGTAGTCCACACAGTCCGCACAGGCAATACACAGATCCTCGTCAACCTGCAAAACGTATCCAGACGAAGCCAACATCGGGATGCCGTTACGGTGTGCGTTCATCGCGCCGCAGCAACACTCGCAGCAATTGCAGATGGCGTAGAAACGCTCCAGCATAGCGTCTTTAAAGAAGGCGTGGTGTACGTGTCCGCGCTCGTCTTCGGCCTTCAGGATTTCAATCGCCTCATCGCGGCTTATGAAGCGTGAACGCTCCGGCTGGTGCTCATGTATGAAGCTGGCGAACGGATCGCCCACGATCAGGCACACATCTAGGGGCAGGCAGGGATTTTCCATCGCTGCCCGGCAGGGACAGTCCAGTGCCACGATGCGGTCGGGATTCTGCATTACGATCGAGCGCGCCCGCTTGTAGGGGATGACCTGCTCCAGGTCGGGGATTTTGATCTCCTCGTTAATCAACACTAATGTTTTGGCTGTCTCAAGCGGCACGGCCTTGCCGTGATAAGTATCTGCAAATCCAATAGTCTCTTTAGCAGGTTCATCCTTTTTCTTCTTTGTGACTAGTTGGTCGAAGAAGCCCGCCAGCGGGGCAAAATATTTCGAAAGCGGATGCTTCCCTTTCCCGATGCTGATATAGAGATAAGGCCAGCGTCCGTACACGTATCCGTGCAGAAAATCGAAAAAGGAATAACCGGGTGTTTTACGCGCCTCATCGATAAATGCTTGGGTAGATGGTTTGACAAAGGGGATTTTCATGGAACACCTCCGCTTCCATCGTACAGAAATAACGCCCCTGTGAAAAGCGCCATCCGTCCGCAATCTGTGAGACGAATTTCCTTTTATTGAACTGCCAAGGCGCCAAAACGCCAAGAAATCAACTATGGAAGGAAAAAAACAAACACGGAGATCACCTTCGTGTCTCCGTGTCTTAGCGCCTTTGTGGTAAGAAGCTTATTCGGTTTCGTAATCCGTCGGGGCTTCATCCACCGATGTCATCGGCTCGTCGGCGGGTTTCTTGTCCAGCATCTGCATCATTAGCGCCACTGCCTTGGTGTAATACTTGGTCTCGCCTTTGTCCTCATAGCGGTCGGTTTTCAAGCGACCCTCGAGATAGATCAGGCTGCCCTTCTTGAGATACTCCTGGCAGACCTCACCCAGCCGTCCCCAGGCTTCCACGTTGATCCATTCAGTGTACTCCTTGACTTCCCCTTGAGACTTCCAGCGATTGCTGACCGCCAGGCTGAACGTGGTCACCTGCTTGCCGGTGGGCGTGAAGCGACTCTCCGGGTCTTTTCCTAGACGTCCAATTAATTGGACACGATTAAGTGATGGCATACGAACCTCCGTAGAACATAATTTTTTTGTGCGATACAATTAGTTTAAAGCGATTTTTTCAAAAGTCAACAAACAGATTTGTTATGAAACGGCCACTGACCCTTCTCTTCGCACTTCTCTTCCTGAGCTCCTGCCTGCTAGCCAGCCCCGGCCTGATCCCGACACCCACTGCAACTGTCACCCTTTCCTCCACGCCGAGCATTACTCCATCACCAACACAGACTCAAACCCCAACCCCCACGTTCACTCCCACTGCTACACCCATTCCTCGGCCGTCACGCGTACTCATCCTCAGCATCGACGGTCTCCGCCCTGGTGCCATCGAGTTAACCCCCATGAGAAACCTGCAAGCTTTGATGCAAACAGGCGCATATTCACTTGTTGCCCAGACCATCTTCCCAAGCTCAACGCTGCCCTCACACGCCTCCATGTTGACCGGGCTGTGCCCCGACAAACACGGCGTAGACTGGAACGATTTCATTCCCGAACGAGGCTATGCCAACGGTGTCGACATCTTCGATCTGGCGCACGCCGCCGGACTGCGAACGGTCATGGTGGTAGGCAAGGAAAAGCTGCGTCCGGTCACAGAGCCGGAAAGTACCGATGTGTTCGAGTTCATCAACGACCGCGATACCGTCATTGCGGCGCGTGTGGCCGAACTGATTCCCCAGGGCTTTAGCTTGATGTTCATCCATTTCCCCACCCCCGACTGGATGGGTCATGAATACGGCTGGCTTTCGCCGGAGCAGCTTAGCGTGCTCTTTCGCGCCGATGAAGCTTTGCAAACCATTCTGAACACCCTTCAGGATGCAGGCATGCGAGAAGATACGCTTATCATCGTCACTGCTGATCATGGTGGTCACAACACCACGCACGGTACCAGTCAACTCGAAGATATGACCATTCCCTGGATCCTCGCGGGGCCGGGCGTGCGGCATGCGGTACTGCCGACAAACATCAACACGACCGATACCGCTGCCACGGTCGCCTGGGCGCTGGGTTTGCCACTCCAGCCGGATTGGGACGGGCTGCCCGTGCTGGAAGCCTTCGGTTTACCTGACCAGCCTCATCCGCAGCCACGCTGCCCTTAAAGCAAAAAGTCCGGCTCTCAGACCGGACTTTCTGGCATAGTACTTGTAAAATTATTATACTTTCTTAAGAGCCGGAAGGCCGGTTTTCATCTCGATGACTTTATAGCCACCCGGAACGGCATCAAGCGCCTTCTCAGCCTTCACTTCGCGGGAGAAGTAATATAGTGTGGTTTCTTTCCCGCTGGAGCGCTTGATCTTATTGGCGTGCAGGTAATAAGTCTGTCCTTTGGAATTTACGTGAGAATAAGCCATTTTTTATCTCCTTTCCTCTGATAGAGGCTAACGATATGCTTTAGTTTAGCACAGGTTTTCCCCTTGTCAACCGACAAAAGGGACCAAATTCGAACATTTATTCGATTAAATTTATCCAGCTTCAAGCTGAAAATCGAGGACAATATGACAGAGTCGATGATGATCGTGTCCACTTTGGAAGAGTTACGCTCCGCCCGCTTCATCCTGGACGAGCCGGTTGGGCTTGTGCCAACCATGGGCTTCCTGCACGAAGGACACCTCTCCCTCATCCGCCGGGCTGCGGATGAATGCGCCAGCGTGGTCGTCAGTATTTTCGTCAATCCGACCCAGTTTGGCCCGAGCGAGGACCTGGCCGCCTATCCGCGCGATATGGAACGCGACCTGCGCCTGCTGGAGCCATTGGGCGTGAACCTGGTCTGGAATCCTGCTCCGGAGATCATGTATCCAGACGGCTACCAGACCTGGGTCGAGGTTGAAGCGCTGACGAGAGTCCTGGAAGGCGCGCGGCGTCCCGGTCACTTCCGCGGGGTGACGACGGTTGTCGCCAAGCTTTTCAACGGTGTCCAGCCTGCCAGAGCCTATTTCGGGCAGAAGGATGCCCAGCAGGCCACTGCCATCCGCCAGATGACGAGCGACCTGAATTTCCCGGTTGAGATCGTTGTCTGCCCGATTGTACGCGAACCGGACGGGTTGGCTATGTCCAGCCGCAATACCTATCTCAATCCTGCACAGCGCCAGGCCGCGAAGGTGCTGTATCGTGCCCTGAGCGCTGCTAAAGAGGCTTATGAGGCGGGCGAGCGCGATGCAAACGAGTTGCGCGCCATTATGGCGGGGACCATCGTTGCCGAGCCGCTGGCCGAAATGCAGTATGTCGCCTGTGCGGATTACGAGACGCTGGAGGAGCTGGATCAAATCACGGGAAAAGCCCTGCTTTCAATGGCGGTCTTTATAGGCAAGACGCGCTTGATCGATAATTTCGTGTTGGAGACCAAAGCGGTATCCTGAGCTTGCCCGCCCCGGTAGAGCGGGGCGGGGTCGAAGGTGCTCCTGACTTTGGAAATGAGTTTACATCCAACATCTCCAGACGTTGGAGTCCGATGAAAGAAATGAAACGACCCTGGCGTTACTGGTTCAACTTGTCTGGCGCGGCGCTGGCTGCGTTGTTACTCCTAAGCCTAGGTGGATTGCTGTGGTTTTCGCAACGGCAGGCATACGATTACGTGCATCCTCGTCGTTTGGAACCCCTCACTGGCGAACTCCTGCGCGAGAACGGAATCCCATTTCAAGAGATCGAATTGCAGACATCCGACGGGTTGCGGCTGGCGGCCTGGTACACGCCGCCGCAAAATGGCGCGCTGATTCTGTTAGCACACGGCTACGGCGACCGGCGTTCCGAAGATTTCTACGCGCTCTTCGCTGAGAATGGTTATGGCGTGCTAGCCTGGGATTTCCGCGGTCACGGCGCTAGCGGCGGCGACCTGGTCACGCTGGGTTACAACGAGGTGCTGGATGCGGAAGCGGCACTGGAGTTCGCGTTGGCCCAAACGGGTGCGGAACACATTGGCGGTTGGGGCGGCTCGATGGGTGCGGTGACGATGATTCGCGCTGCAGCGCGTCACCACGAGATCGAAGCGCTGGTGGCAGACAGTCCCTTCGCAACGCTGGAAGACGAACTGGATTTACGTGTCCCGTATCCGCTGCTAAACCCGCTCATCCGGGCATTCGCTGAACGAGAAACCGGCCTGCGTCTCGATCTGCTTCGTCCAGTCGATGACATCGGACTCATCAGTCCGCGCCCAGTGTTCCTTATCCAGGGCATGGGTGACACGATGGTCCCATTGGATTCTGCCCAGCGTTTGTACGATGCTGCCGGTGAACCGCGCCAGCTATGGACGGAGCCGGATGCCCCGCACATGAATATGTACGCATATTATCGCACACGATATATAAAGCGGGTGATCAAGTTTTTTGATACCTATTTGCTGGGGAAGTAAAAAACGACAGGCCTTGAAAGTCCGTCGGATCTTAATATAGCTTTGTTAGCCAGATTAAGTTTAAACTTGCTCGAAGCGTTGCACGGGGACAACGAACAGGGTGGCGCGGCTTTCCTCCGATGTGGATTCCCCCAATTGCTCCCGAATGACTTGGATGCCTGCCTCCACGCGTTCATCGTCTAATCCGACAAGCAAGGTGACCACACCGCTGCGCAGAAAACCACCTGTGGAGGCGATGCGGGTTACACGGAAGTCGCTGGATGTCAGCGCCTGGGTTACCTGTTCGGCATCCGAATCTTTGACGATGACAATGATCATCTTCATGGCTATATCTCCTCAAAATAGTCTACTGGCAGGGCAAAGATGGTCGCGCCTCCCACCGTCACTGGGACCGGAGTTGGCAGGGGCATGGTTGCGCCCTCGACTGGCATGGTCAGATATTCCACTCGTTGGCGGCAGGTCTTATGCAGGGTTTCTACCATGTCGGTTTCCATGCCTTCCGGCAGCCCGATTAGCAGAGTCGCGTTACGGCGTCCCAAGAAGCCGCCCGTGCTGGCCAGGTAAACAACTGGCGCGCCTAGCGATTCGGCTGCACTGGTGGCCCGTTCGATATCCTGGTCCTGCACGACGGCCATAATAAGTAAGTGGATGGGGGTTCGGTTAGGCATCGTTTCTATATCTGCTCAAATTGGTCTACCTTTAAGACGAAGATTGTGGCGCGTTTGAGACCGGGGTCAATAGCCGGTGCGCTATGTTCGCGGATAAGTTGGACCACAGTTTCAACTCTCTCTTTTTCGACGCCGATCAAAAATGTGGAATTTCCCCGCCGCATAAAGCCGCCGGTGGACGCGATCCGCGTGACGCGAAATTTCGCATCTAACAGAGAATTGAGCACATCTTCGCCATCTGCATTACGCAAAATTGTAATGATCAGCCGTTGTTCAGAATTCATCATACGATTCTACCTCGAACATAAAAACAGTCGCTCCACCAACCGTTACCTGCGTGGGTGCAGACATTGGAAATCCAGCGCCGCGCAATGGGGCTGAGACAAATTCAACCCGCCTCTTGCAACTGTTTTGAAGCGCTTTCACCGCAATTTTCTCGCGACCCTTCTGCACGCCGATTAATAGGGTAATGTTTTTTCTACTGAGGAAACCGCCTGTACTGGACATACGCGCCACGGAAAAGCCCAATTTTGACAGGGATGCCAGTGCGTTCTCCATATCTGCTTCCTGAATGATAGCGGCCATCAGGTGAGTAACGGAGGAAACGGATGTGCCAAGGCTCAGCAATTCTGGCCAGTTATAGCTTTGTTCAGTCAGGGCTGAATCCACTTCACTGACCAGTTGGGAGTAATTTTCCTCAGAAATGATCCCATCACGCAATAAACCAGTCAGGGCGCTGCGCTGGGCGCGCAGAGCCTCCCGGTGGGCTGTATCCAGCTCTTCGGCTTCCACTGCCGGATCGGATGTGATGATCCGTTTGACTGCATCCACTAATGTGTCATTCTGGCGTTCCATGACAGGTGCCAGCCGCTGCCAGGTATGTTCGGATATTAAACCTTGCTGGTTCATGCGACGTAAATAATCGTATCCGGCACGACCAGCCACGAAACGGGCATGACGTCGTTCGTACTCCTCCTGATAATGTGAACGTTGCACCAATTTGAGTTTCTTGACCAACCAGTCCATCGAGATGCCCTGAAATAACAGGGTAAAAAGCACCACTCCGAACGCCATACTACGCAGCTGATTAACTATTTCCAGGGATGTGTCATTAGCGGATAGGGTCAGTACCAACGCCAGGGCAATCGCGCCTCGCAAGCCCCCCCAATACATGATGTGTTTCCACTTGGTGGAAACATCTCGATTGAAGATGGATAATCCATAAATTCCCAACGCGCGTGCCAGCAGTACAGCCAGAATTGCAACCCCAATGGAAGGCAAATTGTTTAGCAGATCTACAATGTCGATTGTCAGGCCGATCAGCAGGAAGATAAATGAGTTTGCCAAAAAGGCAGCATATTCCCAGAAGTTGAACACCACCACGCGTGTAGTAGCAGACATACCGCTTGGGCCGACATTGCCGTTCACAATACCGGCTGTCACTACCGCCAGTACACCACTGACGCCCAGGACGTGCTCGCCAACCAGATATGAGCCGAAGGCCAGCACGGTAGTTAATGTCGTTTCTACCAGAGCATCATCGATGCGGCCTATGATTTGCGATGCAAACATACCCAGCACGATACCGGTCAGAACTCCACCGCCAGCAACTTTCAAAAATTCAGCGATCCAGAGCCCCAGCCCGGATTCGGTGGTAAGGGAGGATTCCCCATGTGTTGCAATCCCCGCAATGGCCAGCATGATGTTGAACATCACGATGGCTGTGCCGTCATTGAACAGGCTTTCCGCTTCCAGTAGCACCTGCAATCTTTTAGGAGCTCCGAGCCTGCGAAAGAGCGCTACCACGGCCACCGGGTCGGTGGCGGCTATCAGTGCGCCAAAGACCAGCGCCAACTCTAACCCGAGTCCAATGTTGGCCGCATAGATCACTCCGCCGACTACCATGGTGGTCAGGATAACACCCGGCACGGCTAACGTCAGGATAAGTGCAAGGTCGCGGCGTAAGTCTTCCACCCGCAAATGAAATGCCGCTTCGAAAATCAGCGGCGGCACAAGCAGGGTGAGAATGATATCTGAAGAAATGGGATTATCGAGTGGCTCGAAGATCGCTGCGAAGAACAATCCGATACCGACCAGCCCAACGGTATAAGGCAGGCGAAAACGCTGCACCACGATCGCTACCAAGGATGCAACCAGTAACAGACCAATAATGATCTCTTCGGCTATAACAATATTGTTCATCCGAACCTTTTCACTGCGAAGCTTGGAGAACTGATAAAGTTACTGTATGTTAAGGGAAAATTCATCAATCAAAAACACCTTGTTCGGGCACTAAAGTGAAACGACGCAGGCAGCAGGGTCGTCGATGCTCACATGCTTGCCATTAGGGAATCTCACTTCAGTGCGGTCAAATTCTCGCACAATTATAAGTCCCTTGTATTGTATCGTAACCGGCCACGGGAATGGGTTAATCCCCTCCAATCGCACACGCGTGGGTGAGAGCACCTGTACACCCAAGATTTGCAGGAAGAGTCCTACCGGGGCCAGCCCGCTGACAGCATTGCGTTCACCAAGTCCCAGCCCAGTATCGGCATGGTAACGTTGGTAGAAGGAGCGCTTTTGCTTCAGATTTTTAATTACGCCAGTCATGAAGTGTGCGACCAGTCGTGCGGCTTCCTGGCGGAATCCATAGGCCAGCATGCCTTCACCGATCAGCAGGTTCCAGGGTAGGTACACACTTGAACAGGCCGAATCGGCTTCCGCATTTGGCACCTTCGGGCAGGCCGGAATACCGAAGGGACGGTCGAAGCGCTCTGCATTCAGAATAGTTCGCCCGATCATCACCTGTGCCTGTTGAGTATCTGGTACGCCTGCCCACAGCGGGAGCAGCAGCGTATGGTCTTCACCGGAATAGTCCAGCCTGCGGACGATCACATTGTCAGTTCTATCTATACCTTTGATCTGGATGCGACCGATCTTTTCGTGGACCTGCTGGCTGGTCGCCACCATACCGCCGCTGCGCCAATGGAATTGTCCCCCACGAATGACCTCGTTCTCGCCCTTGGTGACATATTCGCTGATGATGACCTGCGGTCGCTTCGATCCCGGACTTTCAGTTTGTACCTCGATTAATAGGCGGACCGGCGGCTCGAAGGTTTGTTTCAGCTTGATCGTCCCGTACCCTTTCTTGCGTCCCAATACCTTGCCGGACGAACTTGCGCCGGTCTCACGGTCACGGTAACGATACAAACTAGTACGCGGATTCCAGGCTTTATCCAGCGCGGACTTCAAGCCCTCGACCTGCTTTTTGACAAGCCTCACTTCGTATTCCTGACCAAGCTGTTCTGCCATGAGGATGAGAACCTGTGCCTCGCAGTACAGCATCCCGATCAAGGCCGGATCGTGCACATAGGTGATGTCAGCGCCTTGTGACCAGGGGTTCCAGGTATCGAAGCTGGGATTCTCTTCATACCCAGTCTGGAGCAGATGAGTCCATTGAGGAATGCCATCGCGGTCGAGGTCGTTTATAGGAGAGAACCAGGCCCAGAAGAATTTCAACAGGTGCGGGAAAACTTCTTCGAGGAAATCATCATCTTCAGAAACACTGTACAAATTCCAGGCCAGGCTGGCCAGGATGGGCATGGCTTGATAGCGCCCTCGTTGGCCACCCAGGCCGGGTCTACCATCTATCATGCCATCTTCCGTTTGCGCAGTCAGGAAGTTGCGCAGGACGCCTTGCATCAGCTTCGGAGCAGCCGGCAGAACGGAAGACAGGAAATAGGCATCTAATGGAGTCTGTCCGTTCCAGGAGGCGGGGTAGTCACTGCCATCGCCTTTGCGTGAATATCCATGGTCTGGCCCGCGCGCCTGGACGAAGGATGGCTGCGGCAAATTGTCATTGGCCGGGAAGAACAGGCTAAAGGCAGCCTTCTGGCTGAATGCCAGGGCTGCATCCCATTCCGGGTCTCCTGTTTGGATGTCAATGATGTCCCCGGCATTGACCAGTTCGATGCGCGCGCGTTCGGCATCCCAGGGCTGTGCGGCGATGAGACGGGCCGTATCGAAAGATGTCTGGTGTTCGGGAGTGGCAGCCTGGGACCAGGTCAGTTGGCGGGTAGTGCCGGGGTCCAGATTGAGATCAACCATCAGTGAAGGCTGCGGCCCGGGTCCCGTGAGCGGGCCGCCGGTCAGGAAAAGAAGCGGCACGAGTCCGCTTGTCTGCCCGACCAGCACGTTGACCATCTGCATCTGGGTGTGGCTGAATGCATGTCCGTCCAAAGGAACAAGAGCAGCACATATCTCCAGGCTTGGCTTGCGCGTTTTGGTGGATCGGTTGTGAATTGTCACCCGCCCGGCCAGTGAATGGGAATCGGGCACGCGTACCTCGTAGGTAACTTCCAATCCTTCGAAGGGTGAAAATGTCAGTTCAAGATAATTGGGGTAGGAGCTTCGGAGAACGGGAGGTGTGGCAAACGCAAATATATCCGCTATGCTGACGCCGTCTTCGGAAAAACGGGGGAAAATGCGTACCGAACGGGCGCGCAAGCCATAGGTAGTATGCAAGGAGAGCGCAGGCGGTTCACCGTAGCCCAGTTCCATTTCCCAACTGTGATCGTTGATATAGTCTGGCACGGAAAGTCGCATATCTGCTGCTAACGTTAGATTCAGGGGATCTCCAGCTTGTAGTGACCACTCTCGCATGCTCTTATTGTACGGGGACTTCATCAGGAGGTCAAAGGGTTGCCAGGGACTGTGTTAAAATTTTCTAGATACTATCTAGAAGATTTACTCTGTTCGCGAAAAGTACCTTGTTTTCGGGTTCTCCACTCAAACACGAATCTCCTATCTAAAAATTCACGGAGGCACCAAGATGAACGTGAAAGCTTCAATGAAAAAGCGGGTTATTTCTGTCCAGGATACCGATGATCTGGGAACGGCAGCCAAGAAATTTGTGAAGCACCATGTGGGCATGCTGCCGGTAATCAGTGCAGAGGGGAAACTAGTAGGTGTGTTGCAGTTACGTGATTTGTTGAATTTGGCTCTCCCAGATTTTACAAGGTTAATGGAAGATTTTGACTTTGTAGGCACTTTTGGGGCAGCAAATTCAATTCAACCTTCAAAAGAGCAAATCGCAAAAAAGGTTTCTGATGTAATGGAGCCGCCTGTTTTTGTGGAAGATACCTGTGGACTGACACGGGCGTTTGCCTTGTTGCATAAACACAATTTGACTGATTTGCCCGTAGTAGATGCGGAAAACCGTTTGTTAGGAATTGCTTCTCGCGTAGATATTGGAACCTCGATTCTGAAGAGTTGGGAGATAATCCCCAGTGACTAACATGATAGCTATGATCGTATCAAGTGTAATCTTTGTTGTTGCGCTCACCTTGATTTTTACTGAGAAAATGAACCGCAGCATCACTGCGATTGCTGGCGCTGCCTTAATGGTAGGTTTTGGCACTGTAATGGAATTTTATTCGCAAGATGAAGCTATTGAGGCTATTGACTTCAATACACTGGGACTGCTCTTTGGCATGATGATTCTGGTGGCATTACTAGAACCGACAGGTTTCTTTGAGTATCTGGCTATATGGGCTGCACGATTATCGAAAGGACAGCCAGTGCGTTTAATGGTATTGTTGGGGACGGTGACCACAGTTTTGTCGATGTTCCTGGACAATGTAACGACTGTCGTTCTAATTGCGCCTGTCACTGTGTTAATCAGTGAAATTCTAGGTGTGAAGCCAGTCCCTTATTTGATCGCAGAAGCTTTACTCTCCAATACGGGTGGTGTAGCCACGCTGGTCGGCGACCCGCCCAATGTGGTGATTGCTTCCGCAGCGGGCTTTTCTTTCAACGATTTCCTGACGCATTCTCTGCCGATCGTTTTAGTTGCTTGGCTGGCCGCGCTTTTTTTGTTGCTCTACCTCTTCCGAGATGACCTGCGCCAGATGCCAAAAAATAAGGATGCTGTGTTGGAACTTGATCCTAACGAAGCACTAAATGACCCTGTAACAATCAAACGCGTGTTGATCGTTTTAGGTGTTGCGATATTTTTCTTCTTTATCCACCACAGCCTGCACATACAGCCATCTTTAATTGCGATGGGGTCGGCAGCAGTTGCTCTGGTGTGGGTGCAGCCTGATCTGCACAAAACACTACTTCGAATTGAATGGAATGTACTCATTTTCTTTGGCGCGTTATTTGCCATGGTTGGCGGATTGGAAGCGACCGGAGTGTTGCATAAGCTGGCCGAACTCATCGGCGGTGCGGGTAGCCTTTCGCCAGTTGTCTTTGGCGTGATTACTATATGGGTAATAGCGATCCTATCTGCCATTGTAGATAATATTCCCATTACCATTGCTATGATTCCCGTCTTTGCTGATTTGGCACAATCAGGTATTAATGTAACACCCCTGTGGTGGGCGTTGGCGTTTGGCGCAGGTTTTGGCGGTAATGGCACCATTATTGGTTCAACTGCAAACGTATTTATTGTTTCTCTTTCAGAGCGGACAAAGTATCCGATCACAGCTCAATTGTGGAGCAAGCGTGGCCTACCTGTCATGATCACAACTTGTATTGTAGGTAGCATCTTATTCGTGTTGGCTTATCCTTATCTGAGTCGCTAAGAGGCCTTCCCCCTGAATGTGTGTTCTTTATGCTAGAATCAGATTATTATGGAAGGATGGAGTACCCATGACAAACGCATCTCCCGGCAATAGCGGGCTGTATTTCGAGGAATTCGAAGTCGGCCAAAAAATCTTGACCGTTGGTCGCACTGTAGCCGAAAGTGATATTTTTACCTTCGCCGGTTTCTCCGGTGACTATAACCAGATCCATACCGATGCCGAGTTTGCCAAAGGTACACCCTTCGGGCAGCGTGTTGCGCATGGCCTTCTGGGTTTGTCAATTGCATCTGGCCTAGCAATGCGCACCGGCGTACTGGAAGGCACCGTCATCGCTTTTCGTGAGATCAACTCCTGGAAGTTCATCGCCCCGGTTTTTATCGGGGATACCCTTCACGTAGAAATGGAAGTGGCCGAGACCAAAGCCCTGCCGCGCATTGGCGGTGGTTCTGTCATCATCACACTGGATGTTAAAAAGCAAAGCGATGAGACAGTCATGAAAGGAAACTGGACGGTATTGGTCATGTCCAAACCGTAACTTCTATGACAACTCCTCCTGAAGACCCCAGGGAAGATTCAAAAGCATCTCAGGAAGACCCACGCGACAGACTGCGTCGCTTGCTGGCATCGGAAGACGAAACCATGCCAGAACTTCCCATACCTGACGAAAAACCCGGCGGCTCGCCCTCGGACGAGACGATTGCCTCTATTTTTTCAGCACTTGGTGAAGAAGAGGAAGAGGAATCTCCCGCCCCCCCGGAGCGCACTCCCACCCCTGATACACCCATGCCCGCGTTGGACAAGGACAATATGCCTTTGCCCCGCCACGTGGACGAGATCGATGTGGGCGCTACACGCGTTTCTCCGGCAGCATATAACAATTTACCCAAAGCTCCTTCCACAGGCCCCGCCAGCGGCACGCCGCCCTCGCAGCCCACGGGAACCCGTCAGGCGGCGAACAATACCCCTTCACAGCCTACAGGAACCCGTCAGGCAACTCCTTCAGGGTCATCACCTCCGCGTCCGGCCACGCAACGCACACCGACCACACCTCCAGTCCCATTTTGGAAAGGACGTGGAGGCTGCATGCTGCGAGTCTTTATCATCATCCTGTTCGGCCTGGTGGGGTTGGCCTTGTTGGGCGGTTCGATCGCTCTTTACCAATATTACGCCATCGCGCGGACGTTACCCAGCGTCAGCGATTTGCGTGAACGCGCCTCGCAGTTCGAGACCACCCGCATCCTGGACCGTAACGGTAACCTGCTCTACGAGATCATCGACCCGAATGCCGGTCGGCGTACCTATGTTCCCCTGGAGCGCATTTCGCCCAATGTTGTCGCAGCCACCATTGCGACCGAAGACAAGGATTTTTACAACCATCCTGGTTTTGATCCGGGGGCCATCATCCGCGCGCTGTGGGAGAATTACCGCACCGAGGGACAGGGCGGCGGCGCTTCGACCATCACACAACAATTGGCACGCAACCTGCTGTTAACGCCTGAAGAACGTGTCCAAAGGACGTATACTCGCAAAGCGCGTGAGATCATCCTGGCTGCTGAGATCACCCGCCGCTACAGCAAAGATGAAATCCTTGAGCTGTACCTGAATGAAAACTACTATGGGAATCTGGCATACGGGATCGAAGCTGCCGCAGAGACCTATTTCAACAAAACCGCTGACCAGTTAGATTTGGCCGAAGGCGCTTTTCTGGCTGGCCTGCCGCAATCTCCATCGGTTTACGACATCTTTACCAATCCGGAAGATACACTGACGCGCCACCAGCAGGTGCTTGTGCTGATGTTCCAACTCAGCATGGAGCGCGGCTGCATCCCGGTCAGCAACAGTGACGAACCGGTCTGTGTGGCTCCGCCAGATGCCACCAATGCCGCCAATGAGATCAAGGCTTACCCGTTCCGCCCGCCGGACATCCAGATACGCTATCCGCATTGGGTCAACTACGTACGCGGACAACTGGAGGAGTTGTACGACCCGCAAACCATCTACCGTTCGGGCTTCACGATCTACACAACGCTCGATCCGAACTTACAGGATACCGCCCAGCGTATTGTGACCGAACAGGTCGCCGCCTTAATTGATAAGAACGCTCACAACGGCGCGCTGGTAACGATCAAGCCTTCAACGGGCGAAATCCTGGCGATGGTCGGATCGGCTGATTTTTACAATGACGCCATCGACGGGCAGGTCAATATGGCGACCAGTCCCACGCGCCAGCCGGGTTCATCTATAAAGCCTATCAATTACGTAGCAGCCTTCGAAAAGGGCTGGACACCGGCCACGCTTATCTGGGACGTACCCTCTGAGTTTCCGCCTTCGGGCAACCCGAACGACCCGCGCGAGCCATATAGACCGGTCAACTACGATGACCGCTTCCACGGTCCGGTGACTGTCCGCACTGCGTTATCGAACTCTTTCAATGTCCCTGCTGTCAAAACGTTGCAATTCGTTGGAATTTACGACGATCCGGAAACGCCTGAAAAAGAGGGCATGATCGGCATGGCCGAACGCCTGGGTATCACCAGCTTTACAAGGCCAGACTACGGTCTGTCTCTGACATTGGGCGGCGGTGATGTCAGCCTGATCGAAATGACCGGTGCTTTTTCCGTCTTCGCCAACAGCGGGAAACGCGTTCCGCCGGTGGCCATTCTCAAGATCGTAGACCACACTGGCGAACTGGTTTACGAGTACGAACCGCAGCCAGGTGAACAGGTCATCCGCCCCGAGCATGCTTATCTCATCAACTCGATCCTTTCGGACAATCAGGCCCGCTCCTGGATGTTCGGAAGCAATTCGGCCTTGAACCTGTCTTTCCAGGTGGCGGCCAAGACCGGTACCTCCAACGATTTTCGTGATAACTGGACTTTGGGCTATACGCCCGATCTGGTTACCGGTGTGTGGGTCGGGAATGCTGACTATACGCCCATGGTTAACACCAGCGGCTTGAGTGGTGCAGCCCCGATCTGGTCACAGTTCATGGAGATTGCTGTCCCTTATGCCAGCGGGGGCAGCCCGACGCCATTTACGCGTCCCGCAGGGATCGTGGATAAGATCATCTGCGCCACGTCAGGCACGGAACCTTCCAACTGGTGTCGGGAACAGCGCACGGAAATATTCACTGCCGATCAACCGCCGCTGCCACCCGGCAAAGACCTGTTCCGGAAAAGCACGCTGGACACTTGGACCGGCCTGGAAGCCTCGAACGCATGTGACGAATATACCGAAGATGTAAACGTGGTCAATACCGGCGGCGATCCCTGGGCTGAGAGATGGATACAATCGGGAGCAGGCAAGGACTGGCTTGAATCGCATGGGTTTCCACGTAACGTCGCCATTGCGCCGCAACGCGAGTGTTCCAATGACGATCCCCGTCCCATGATTGAATTCCGCAGCCCGAAAGATGGCGATACCATCACGGAAAGCGATGTTGAAGTGCGAGCCGTGATCGATGCCACCAACGGTCTCAAATCCTGGACGCTTGATTACGGGTCGGGGAATAACCCGAATGACTGGACGCAGATTGCAATCGGGAATGGCCCGGTAGAGAATCCCACCACGCTGCTCAACTGGGATGTGAGCGACGTTGGTAACGACACGATCACCTTGCGCCTTTACGTGACTGGTAATCAAGGTTATGCAGAGCATAAAATCACGCTCAACTTACAATTGCCAACGCCCACGCCAACCCCAACCTTGACACCATCTGCCACGCTGCCTGTGCCGACAAACACGCCAACGCCAACCGCATCCGCTACGCTTCCTGTGCAGACTGATACTCCAACAGCCACGCCAACAATTTCGGTGACACCGTTCCCAAGTGCAACACCAACAACTCCTGCGCCTTAATTTTCGGGCTTCTCCTATTTGCGCTGCGTAACTGATGTGAATTGCTATGCGACTCGAAGACTTGAACTGGATGGATGTGGAACGCTACCTGGAACAGGACGACCGCCTGATCCTGGTCTTGGGCGCATGCGAGCAGCACGCCTACCTAAGCCTGCTGACCGACATCAAGATTCCCCTGGCCCTGGCCGATTCCGCCTCAACCCGGACCGGAGTTCTGGTTGCGCCACCACTGAACTTTGGCATCTCCCCTTACTTTCTTGACTACCCTGGCACGTTGAGTTTCAGTGTGAAAACTATGATCTCAGCTGTTGAAGATATCGTCCGCTCTGCACATGGACAGGGCTTCCGCCGCATTCTTGTGTTGAACGGACATGGCGGGAATACGCCTGTCCGCCAACATATGAACGAAGTCAACAATGACTTGCCCGACCTGAAGATGAACTGGTATGACTGGTGGTCATCCCATTCGATCCAGGCGGTCGCTCAGAAGCACAACATCAAACCCAATCATGCCAACTGGCTGGAAACCTTCTCGTTCACCATTGTGGGGGAACTGCCGGAGGGGAGCAAGACTCCGCCAAAAGTTCCCAGCGCGATCATGGATGCGGGAACAACTCGCGAAGTGTATGGTGATGGTTCCTTCGGTGGGCCATACCGTGTCGATGACGGCATCATGCAGGAGGTCCTTGGTGCTGCGTTGGAAGATGTCCTGTTAATGTTAAAATTTGAGTGAAAATGCCCTTGACTTAAGGCCAATTCCGCCTATAATTATCTAGTTGGATATAAATTAGAGCGAAACACAGCGAGCGCTTGAGACGAAAAGTCTCGAAGCGCTTGCCTTTGTTTGTCTCTTGTATGCGCCGATTACACGCCATATAGAGACGCTGTACTAAAGCAACCCTGATTCGTTGGATGAGGAGTGGATCTGTGGAAACCAAAGGACTGACCGCATTACGCATCAGCCTGGCATCGCCCGAGACGATCATGTCCTGGTCGTATGGTGAGGTGCTCAAGCCCGAGACAATTAACTATCGTCGTCTGCGACCGGAAAAAGATGGTCTGTTTTGTGAAGCCATTTTTGGCCCGACTCGCGATTGGCAATGTTATTGTGGCAAGTATAAGAACCCCCGTTTTAAAGGCATCGTCTGTGACAAGTGCGGCGTTGAAGTAACCCGTGCTGCTGTGCGCCGAGAGCGCATGGGGCACATCGGTCTGGCAACACCGGTCGCGCATATCTGGTATTCGCGGCGTATTCCCTCTTATTTGGGTTTACTGCTCGATATTTCACGCCGCAATCTGGACCGCGTGCTGTACTTTGCCCAGTATATCGTAACTTATGTAGACGAAGATGCTCGCCAGAAAGCGCTAAAACGCCTGGAAGATGAAATATCAGTTTCCGAGCGTGAGCAGGCAACTCAAATCAACGCCAAAATTGCAGAAGCCAAGACGCGGCGTGATCATGCTGTGAAAGAGATCAAGCAGAAACAAGCTGATCTAGAACGATCCTACGATGAGCAGATTGCTTCCGAGCTTGACCCGATCATCAAAGAAGGTCAGAAGCTTGAACAACAGCTTCAGGACCAGAAGGGCAAGGCTGCCAAAAAGGCCCTGGTCTTTGAGGTGACCGGTGACATCATCGTAGAAACTGGCATTGAGATTGCTGCCAAGCATATCAGCCAGGTGCAAAAGGTTGTTCAGAAAAAGCTTGAAGAAATCGAGAACGAACTCAAGGACCAGAAGGCGCGCGAAATCGAAGATTTGAAAACAGAATCGGCTCGCATTAAGGCCGAGGCTGATGAAGGGATGGAGGCTTTACGCGAACAGCTCGAAGATCAGTCAACAGTTTCACAGAACCAGAACTCACGTGTACGTGATGAACTTTTGGAACTGCGTCCATTTACCTTCTTGAGCGAGATTCGTTATCGTGAACTTAAGCAACGCTGGGGACAGGTTTTCCGCGCTGACATGGGGGCTGAGGCCTTCTATGATATTTTGCGTCGTCTTGACCTTGATAAGCTCTCTGAAGAACTCTGGCACGAAGTGCGCACGACCAAGTCCAAGCAGAAGCGCAAGAAAGCCACCAACCGTTTGAAGGTGGTGGAAGCCTTCCGCCGTTCCGGCAACCGCCCGGAATGGATGATTCTTTCCGTTTTGCCGGTCATCCCGCCCGACCTGCGCCCGATGGTGCAGTTGGATGGTGGCCGCTTCGCAACCTCCGATTTGAATGATCTATACCGCCGCGTGATCAACCGCAACAACCGCCTCAAGCGCCTGCTCGAGTTGGGCGCGCCGGATGTCATCATTCGCAACGAGAAGCGCATGTTGCAGGAAGCGGTGGACAGCCTGATCGATAACTCTCAGCGCGGCAAGGCGCTCTCCCGCCGTGGCCGCCGCGAGCTCAAGTCCTTGAGCGATATGCTCAAGGGTAAGAAGGGCCGCTTCCGCCGCAACCTGCTCGGCAAGCGCGTGGATTATTCCGGTCGTTCTGTGATCGTGGTGGGGCCGCAACTCAAGCTTTTCCAATGTGGCCTGCCAAAGACCATGGCGCTCGAGCTGTACCGCCCGTTTGTGATCGCGCGTCTCGTGCAGCACAACTACGCGGCCAACGTCAAGGGCGCACGCCGCCTGATCGAGCGCAACAGACCTGAGGTCTGGGAAGTGCTCGAAGAGGTCATCAAGGAGCGACCAGTACTTTTGAATCGCGCGCCAACCCTGCACCGTCTGGGCATCCAGGCCTTCGAGCCAATCCTGATCGAAGGATCAGCTATCCAGTTGCATCCGTTGGTGTGTACCGCCTTCAATGCGGACTTTGACGGTGACCAGATGGCTGTGCATGTGCCGCTTTCTCAGAAATCCGTGCAGGAAGCCCGCGAATTGATGCTCGCCTCCAAGAACCTGCTTAAACCTGCTGACGGTGAACCCATCATTTCCCCGTCGAAGGACATGGTGCTGGGTGTCTTCTATCTTACGATCACCCTCAAAGCTGCTCATAAGGGTGATGGACGCGCTTTCTCCGACCTGGACGAAGTGGAATATGCTTTTCAACTGGGTCAGATTGAGGTTCATTCTGAGATCAAGGTGCGTGCGGCTACCTGGTACGACGAAGAAGGAACACGCCTGCCCGAACCCGAGACTCGTATCCTTGATACAACCGTAGGGCGCGTACTCTTCAACCGCATCTTGCCTGAAGATGTGCAATTTGTGAACCATAAGCTGGACAAAGGCGATGTCAAGGATTTGATCGCCGAAGTGTATGAATTGTGCGGACAGGAAATCACCACCCGTGTTGCTGACCGGATCAAGACCTTGGGCTTCGAATTTGCCATGCGCTCCGGTACCACGCTGGCCGTGGCAGACATCACCATTCCGCCGGAACGCCAGGAAATCATTCAGGAAGCTCTACAGCAGATAGAAGCGGTCACCCGCGATTTCCGTCGCGGCTTGCTGACCGAGCAGGAAAAGAACGAACGCGAGATCAATATCTGGCAGGAAACCACGGATCGTGTTTCTCTTGCTGTTCGTAAGCACATGGACCCGGATGGTAATCTGGCGGTCATGGCTAATTCGGGCGCAACTAAGGGTGGTTACTCCACTATTTCGCAGTTAGCCGGTATGCGCGGCCTGATGGCTGACCCGTCTGGGCGCATTATCCCGTTCCCGATCCGTTCGAATTTCCGCGAAGGCCTGACGGCTATGGAATACTTTATGTCCACACATGGTGCTCGCAAGGGTCTGGCCGATACCGCGCTGCGTACCGCAGATGCCGGTTACCTGACCCGCCGCCTGGTGGACATTGCCCAGGACATCATCATCAACGAGCATGATTGTGGCACCAAAGATGGCCTCTACATACGCAAGAAAGATGATGTGGCGGGACAATCTTTATCCAACCGTTTGTACAGCCGCCTGCTGGCTGAACGTGTCATTCACCCGGAAACTGGCGAAGTACTTGGCGAATTCGACGATATCATCGATCATGATATGGCCCGTAAGATTTCTCAATCTGGCCTCGAAGAGATCAAAGTGCGCTCGCCAATGACCTGCGAATTGACGCACGGCATTTGTGCAAAATGTTATGGTATCGATTTAGGTCGCGGTGACATGGTCTCGCTTGGTTCGGCAGTAGGCATTGTGGCTGCCCAATCGATTGGTGAGCCTGGTACGCAGTTGACGCTGCGAACCTTCCATACAGGTGGTGTGGCTGCCGGTGGTGCAGACATCACGACCGGTCTTCCCCGTGTGGAAGAGCTGTTCGAAGCCCGTAAACAACCTAAGGGTGAAGCCGTAGTTGCAGAGATCAACGGCACTGTCAGGATCATGCAGTCTGAACGTTACGCTGACTTGCGCGAGGTCACCATTGAGCACAGTGAATTGATCAGTGACACCTATGACATTCCTGAAGATTGGAAGTTCGAAGTCAAGAATGAAAACGAAGTCAATGCAGGCGATGTGTTGGCAACCAAGGATGACGCCACCATTA
>JBAVJG010000024.1:0-5075 GCA_049687655.1 Anaerolineales bacterium
CGTGGCGCAGCATAGAAGTGCGCCCGTCCATCGCGGTCGGTGGTCTGGTCTATCGGGCGGGCCATGTCGAATTTGCTCCACCAGGCTACGGGTTCGAAGGTTGCGTTGTACCAGCGTGTATTAACCAGACCTCCGCGCCAGTTGTCCCCGTGATTGTTCAGAACGTAGACCAGTCCCGGTTTATCTCCAAATCCGCTGCGCTGCATGATGTAGACGTAATCGTCCAGCCACAGGGTTTGCGTACCGCCCCCGGCGTATTTCTCATGCGCTTGCACCAGCGCGGCGATGCCGTTAGGCGAGCCCTCGAGAGCCAGATTGTAGTTGAAGTAGTCGTGCCAGAAGACGCAGGGATAACCTTCGTGCGCCAGGATGTAAGAGTAGGCCAGCAGTTTGTCGTTGATAATAGGCCGGCCCTCGTCTCGCAGATCGTGGTTCTCTACAAAAGTGACAGTGGTCAGCGGCTGCTTTTGGAGCACAGTCTCCCAGGTGGCCAGTTCCCGCAGGCTGAAGCCATACCGGTCGCAGAGCGCTTTGAGCATTTCACGCAGCGGGAAGTCGAAGGCGTCCACCGGATTGGAGTTGGAGAAGTTGGCCAGATCGACCCAGGTCTCGATCGCGTGGGCGTCCCCCCAGAACTCGGCCACGCCGTAAGGGCTGAACGGCTGTCCTTCCCGCATGTAGCGGTATTCTTGGATGGCGGTGATGGTGTTTGCGCCGTAGCCCTTGACGTAGTCGTAACGAAAGCCGTCGAAACCAATCTCCTCGATCAACCAGCGTGTCATCTTCAGGATCTCAGCGTAGACATACGGATTGCGGTGCGACAGATCGGGCATATCGCCGAACGAACCCTCGTCCCAACTCTCGTACATGGATGGGTGGAAACACTTCCAGTTGCGCGGGAACTTTCCGCTCTTCGGTTTGAACAGAGTCCAGCGCTCCTGTCCGGTGAGTGGATTGACTTCACTCTCATCCGCGCCGGAGTTGTGATTGATGACCACATCTGCAATCAGACTCAGCCCGTGGCTGTGCACCGTTTTGATGAGACTCAGTAACTCCGTTTTGGTCCCGAACCAGGTTGGAATGGTGCCTTTCTGGTCGAACTCACCCAGGTCATAGTAATCGTAGGGATCGTAGCCCATCGAAAAGCCGCCCAGGTTGGCAGCCTTATGGATCGGCGGCAGCCACAGCGAAGTGAACCCGGCATCCGCCAGCGCCGGGATTTGCTTACTGACGTGTTTCCACCATGTGAATTCTTTCTTTTCGATGCGGGGACAATCCCAGTAGAAGGCTTGTAGCATAACACCCATGATTGCGCTCCTGATATTGGTATGGGGGTTATTTTACCTGAATAGGGAGAAAGAAAACTACCTAAAGTCGCGGATTTGGACTTTCGGTATCTTTTCGCAATGTGCGTAAGTCCTATCAATTTTATTATGTATCATACAAAACCGGCTTTTCTCCAACATGGTAGTAAGAATAACTTTTCGAAATCCAGCTATCTTGTACATAAATGCAATCACATGCCGGGTTATTGTTGACCAGATATCGAACAGCAAATTTATCGCCGTCCTCGAACACGTCGAGGATCTCGAGCGTCGGGCTGAAGAAAGCTTCTTCATTTTCCCTGACCATATCGAGATACGCTTTTCTTCCCTTGATATCACCAAAAGGGCTGGTGTGGACAAAATCTTCAGCGAGTTTGAGTTTAGAAATATCTTTCTCGCGAAATGCATCAAACCATGCATCAACTATTATTCTATTCAAGAAAACCTCCAAACTAAACTTACTATGCGGGGGAACTCCGCTAAATTTCAAGCCCGCCAAATTCACTTTCCCAGTTACTTCAACTGCTCTCTCGTGTTGGGTGAAACATCTTGGTGTATATGTTATAGTGAATCCACGTATGGTTACTAGTGCTCTGATGGCAACCGCGCTAATCGTTTCGTTAGCCACGCTCGTCTGGCCTCCACTGGCGGATGTATTGATGGGCATGGACAAATTGACGTACCCGTGGCAACCCTGGATGGCGGTTTTCTTACACGGCTGGCCTGGATGCCGGTGTTGCTGCATTTGACAGGCAACCTGGTTCTGCTTGCACTCGTCGGTCCCAGCGTTGAACGGAGGTTGGGTTCTGTACGATTTTTGGTGGTGACACTGCTGGCGATTTTTGCAGCAGGCATTGTCAGAATTTTATCCGGAGTAGAATTCAACGGCGCATCTGCCTTTATCTGGGCTTATGCACCCTTTCTGTGGCTGCTCGTTCGAAATGGGGAACAAACCGACAAAGCCGGGATATTGTATGTTATGTGGTTGATTGTGCCGCTGGCTATGGGCCTCCTCTTAACTTTGAATGGAACCCATCTGATAACAGCTTTCTTGTTAGGTAACCTATATCATCTTTCGGGAACGGTAATTGGGTTTGGCGCAGTCTGGTTTATGGACTTTATTCGCGCGTGAGTATTTTTTTCGCGAAGACCTTCCACGCATTATATTCTTCCTTTTGGCGCAGCAACATCTCCCACCCTCCGGTCTCTTTATCCCAGGTGAAGGTATTGGAGAAGTGGCTATTCGGATACTCGAACAGAAACTCTACCGAGTCATCATGGCGCGTTCCGATACCGATCGTCCGCGCGTAGTTTGCACCAAATGTGTCAAAGAGATGCATCGAATACTCTCCGGTCTGGTTGTCGTAGCCGAGCATGTAAACAGCTTCATATAACGGCTGGTCTTGTGTCACAGATCCTGCTTCTATACAGTGAACTTCTAGAAACTGTCCCTGGATCACCCAACGCGCGTTGACCTTCTGGCTCAACCCGGTTGAGCCCATGTTGCCGGTCAGAGTCCACAAGCCGGCCAATCTATCAAGGAATGTGTCAAACATAAGCCGTGATTTACTCCAACTCATTCATCTTTTGCGTTCCGGGCAGCCAGGAAGTGAACTTCCTTAGCAGGTCAGGAGGCGCCAGTGCGCCCACATACACCCCGAACAGCACAAACAGCCCGCCAAGCAGCAAGGCGATAGTTATTGACTCGTCTGCAATCCAGGAGGCTGAGATGACAGTCACAATTGGCATGAGAACCAGGGAATAGGAGGTAGCTGAAGCCGTCCAGCGGGTGAGCACGTACAGGGCCAACACGAACGTACCAACCGACCCGAAAAAGATCAGGTAAAGAAGAGCTGTCCATGTCGGAAGCAGGCTGGGAAGCTGGGGAGTCTCGCGTGCGAAGCCGGATGTCACAAATAGGATCGCTGCTCCCATCCCCATCGCCAGTGCGTTGGTCGTGATGGGATGCGTCTTCGGGAAAGTTTTGAAGAGCACAATCGATTCGGCGATAAAGGCGGCGGCCAGGACGGCGGCCAACAGGGAAAGCAAAGAAACGTTCTCGACCAGATTGTCGCTAAAAATGATGGCAATTCCGCCAACGGCTAGCAGCCCGCCCACCAGTGCTCTCCATTGGAAATCTTCCTGACGATGGACTATGGCGAGCAAAAAGGTCAGGAGAGGTACGAGCGCCAGAATCACCTGGAACAATCCCGCCGGGACCTCTAAAAGGCTCCAGTAAATCAAGGCATAACTAAAGCCGAATTGGAGCGCGCCAAAAATCAGGGCTCCCACCAGAGAGCGCCCATTGGGCAAGGGTAACCGCATGATCAAGACAATCAGGAAAAGAATAAGCGAGGCAGCAGCAAACCGGAGACCTGCCCCGAAAAAAGGCGGCAATTCTACATTGCTGAAGCGTACTGCGATAGCGTTGTTTCCACCTAGGATAGTTGAAATGATAAATGCAATTAGAGTCAGTCGCTCTGGCCGTTTCTCTTGCATGATCTTACCTCCATACTTCTAAAGTCAATGCTCAATTCAAAGTAAGTGATCATCACCCTGGCTTATATCGCAATTTGTGGAAGTTAGCATTCTTATGGCTTTCGATCTGGCAATTCGGGCAAACCATTTCTTAGTATAGCACGCGTCAAGATGACTTGGTTTTCCGGTGAATTACAGCAGAGTTCACAGAGATCGCGGAGAAAATCATTTTAACTTTCTCTGTGGGCTCTGTGTTCTCGGTGGTAAAAAGGATAAACAAACTGTCGCCTTCGAAGAATATGTTTCTCCTGCTCGAGGCGGCTTCCTCGCCGGCGAGATCAACATTGAGCCTAAAGGATACGATCCTCGATCTCCCAGGCATGATCGATCACATGCCAGGCCACCCGCCGGACGTAGTAGCGTGGCAGCCAGCGTTTTCCACCGCGTGGCCCCTCGGTCGGGAGCTCACCGCGGGCTGCCGCCGCAAAACCTTCCAGGATTTCATCCCGGATACGAGTAAGTCTATCGTTCGGGTTGATTTCCCGGAAGTTTTCGATCTTCCAACCGATGCTTCTGAGATAACCCTCGTCTGCACCCGTAACATGATCGATGATCTTTCCCAGATCACGACCACCGCCTCGCGGCCCCTTGCGCAATTCCTTCTCTTCAGCCTTTTTAACGGCCCCATCGAATGCCTCCCAGCAGGCTTTCAGCAATATCTGAAAGTGCTCCAAATCTTCTGACTCGATGGGTTCTTTATCACGCGTTAACGACATATCCGGCACGCCAAAATCTGTTGTGCTGTTTCCATCCAAACGTTCGACGATGTTGAAAGATGATATTTGCTCCGGTGCTTCAAACCCCAGATCTGTCGTTCCCACTATCTGCGCGTACCTGGGGCCAGAATCGAGCAATGCTTGCAGGGCGGCTTCTTCGTCGCGTCCGCTGCGACACCAACCCGGCCACGCGACCGACCCGGCGAAGACCCGCTTTTCCCCAATTTCAAGATAGGCATCGTGTTTTTTAGGCGCCATAGGCTTCATATCTCCTGACTATTTTAATTCCCGTTCGCTCTTACTTTTGATAGAAAATCAAGCACACTACGGTTGAACTCATCCGGATTTTCCATATTGAACATGTGCGCCACGTCCGGTATTACAACCTTTGTGCAGTCAGGCATTTCCCTGACCAATCTGTCTGCCAGTTTGCGTTTCTCCTCCAGATCGAGATCGCCAACCAACACTTGAACGGGAATCTTGACCTCTCCCAATC
>JBAVJG010000025.1:0-4509 GCA_049687655.1 Anaerolineales bacterium
GTGCTGCGCGGCGAAACCGCGCGCGAAACAATCCCCAGCCCACGGGCAAGATTTTCTTGAAGAATGGTGACTTTCATGGGCGTATCCTCTCCTGCGTAAGGTGGAAAAAGTATATCACAGGACTTACGTACTTCGCGAATAGATACCGGAGAATGAGGGGCGGGCCTCTCCTATTCGATTGCGCACCCCTATATCACAACCTCAATAACGAAATGCCAATCGCGAACAGAAAAAACAGGACTTCTATTCCGACGATGACCACCGCGATAGTTTGCACTACATTCCAGGCTGCGGACGGACTGGATAAGCGAACCTCCTCCCCTTCTGCAACCCGCCGAGCGGACTGTGCGGCCTGTTCGGGAGTCAACGCGCTCAGTACCCAGCCTGAACCTGCCTCCCCCACGACAATCTTCTCGCCGCCGAAGGACTTCAACCACTTACGCAAAGCGTCGGGAGGCTCCAGCGCCAGTGCAGCCGGCAGGATGACCGCTTTAGCTTCATCCGTTTCCACGCTCTCTGATACTGACTTCAAAATTACCGGAACGTCTTCTGCATGTTTCGCCATGGCGGCTTTGATCTGCTTGACGAAAGCCTCATCTCCCGGGTCGATCACCAGCACCGGGAAGTCACGCTGGCGCTCTTCCAGGGTTAGCCCGGTCTGTGCGCTGTCCCCGCGCATGCAATTGAGATGATAGACCAGCAGGATGGCAAAAAGCATCAGCAATTGCGCCGCGTTCAGCACGTTGGGCAGGAAGTCAGCAGACGGGTCACCAGATAACAATGCGTTGACAAGCTGGTACACCAACCCAACCGCGGATGCCATCCCCCCAATCACCCCCGCGAAGAGCGCCAGATACAAATATGTCCGGCGGATGGTCGAGCGGCGGGCGTGGTCGCCAGTATCGCCTTCAGCCAGGGCCTGAGTCTGTAACGGACGCCAGGTCAGCAACCATAACGGCAGGCCAACGACCAGTGTCGAAATAGCAGCCGCCAATCGCGGGCGTAACGATCCGCCCCAAAAGGCGTTGGAAGTGAGCAGATCGATCACGAAGGAAAATACAAGCGCCACACCAATAAACGCTGCCCCTAAACCCAACGCGGACAGGATGTAACCATAAAGCCGTTGTTTGCCCGCCTGTCGCACAACGTTTTCATCCGATTGAATTTGGTGCTTCAACCATCTACCGTAGTAAGCCCAGACCATCGCCAGCGGCACGCCCAGCGAAATTGGTCCACCGATCTGCTGAATGAACTCGTAAACCTCCATCGCTTCGCCAAAAGCCCAACGTAGAACCACGTCCAGCAGTGTCCCGCCCGCCGACAAAACGGTGATGACCCCGCCCAACGAGAGCAGATAGAGCACGCCCAGGCGCAGATTCGACTCCTCTTCAGCGGGAGCAGACAGGGCATCCTGGCAGATGCGCCAGACATACACCCATAACGGAGTCCCGATTAGCAGCAGTGTCAGTCCATTAACGAACATCTCCCGTCCCACTTCTCCGAGCAAGTTGGTCGGTACCGGAATGTAGAAGATGAAACGCAGGATCTGCTGCGCGCCAAAGACCACCATCGAAAGGCTATATAGTAGCCACAGATAGCGATACAAGCGGCGCACATCCGCGAAGTTTTCGATTTCGGGCAGGGATTTCCACCCGGCGCGCAAAGTAGTGTAAAAGTAGAACCCCACCACACCATTGATGAAGATCGCAATCAGATTATCCTGCCAGGTTTGATAACCGCCCACCAGGGCGCGGGAAACCGCGATATCCGAAACCCCCAGGGCAATGCGGTTGACGAAAGCCAGAAAATTCTGCACAACCGGAACGAACGTCCCGATTAATACGGCATAGAAAAAAATCGCCCTCAGGCTGGCTGTGCGTTCTTCTTCATCATTTATGGCAGCGCGCTGCGTCCACAACCAGTGGAACAGGAAGATCGGCACCCCGACCAGCACGAGCGCCAGCGCTTGCGCCAATACGTCAGCCGCATTAACCAGTTGAGACGAGAAGATGCTGCGCAGCAGATTGATCACCCCCCATACCACCACTTCCAGACTGATGAGCGTAACGGCGTAAAAATACAATCGTCGGATAGTACGCATGGAAACTCCTATCCCCTTGTAGCCGAGAGCGGCTCAGGTTTGGGTTGATACCAGTCATACGACCAGAAGTTGAAAGGCATCTGTAGCAGCTTCCACTCTCCGTTCTGGCGCTCCAGGCGCGCTGTTTCAGTGTTCCGATAGCTGCTGGAGAACGGATCAGAAGGGCTGTAGATCAGATAGAGGGTCACATACGCTTCTTCTCCCGCGATCTCCGTTTCACCCAGCTCCAGCCCGGCGTTATCCGGGTTCACATAGCGGTTGAAGAACGCCTGGCGAAACTCATTGTAGGTCGGCTTATTCTCCGCCTCAGCCAGGTACGAATAGGCCTTTTCATAATCTTCGCGGAATACCGCCAGCGCATAATTGTGCACCACGCCCTCGGGCGCATCCGCAGCGACGTATTCCTGCTTGTCCTGACGGGTAAAGAACAAGGCCAGCGCAATGACGACAAGTACGCCAATGCCAACCAGAATGCCAAGTAGGAAACGGTCTTGTTTCATAAGAATATCCTTTTGAAATCTATCTTTGGATGAGGCTGCGACGCCTCGAACCGGGCTTCTGCCTGCCACGCTTACGATGGGCCAATTTCCCTGGACGATAAGCAATAACGAAGAACGGACCGAAGGCCGGCAACAACAATGCGAACGTCCCCCAGAACGCATACGCCCAACAGGACATTTTGCGGCGGCTCAAATACAAAACGGCCAGCAAAAATATCGAGATCAAAAAGAAACCCAGGAACAGACGTAAGGCGTCAGCATTCATTGGAATTATTGTACAAGCTTTTGCAAAGAGAAGCAAGCAAGTATAAATAGATTCGGATTCCACTTTCATAGAACCTGGAAACGCCTCTATCTATATGGGCTACGCCAATTCAACTGCGTAACTCCTATGGGGATAATCCAACCTCCACTCTTGGTATACTTGGCAGGCATCTCACACACAGGAGAAAAATACATGTCCATACCCGCTCCCCGTTGGGACTTGACCAACGTTTATCCATCGCTCGAATCGGAAGAGTTCAAAGGCGCATTCGCCAGCTTCAAAACCAAAGTCTCTGACCTGGGCGATTACTTCGTTGAAGTCGTCAACAAGACCGACACAAAAACCCCGCCCGGCCAGCTTGGTCCCATTCTTGGTGAGGTAGTCAATCGCTTTAACGACACCTATACGCTTTCATCCACCATTGAAGCCTACATCTATTCTTTCGTCAGCACCGACTCGCATAACAAAACCGCCACGCGGGTGCTGTCCGAGTACGAGCAGGCTCGCCTGCCGTTGCAAAATCTCAACGTGCAGTTGAAGGCCTGGTTGGGAAAGATCGCGCCTGCGCTGGCTAAGTCACTGGAGCACAGTGCACCGGCCAAAGCGCACGCCTTCATGCTCAAGGAGGCTGCTGACCAGAGCAAATATCTGATGAGCGAAGTGGAGGAAGCCCTGGCCGCAGAACTCAGCCTGAGCGGCGGCAACGCATGGGACAAACTGCAGGGGACAGTCACCTCGCAGTTTACCGTTGACTTTGAGCTGGACGGCGAAACCCAGAAATTGCCCATGCCCGCGCTGATCAACCTGCGATCCCACCCGGACGAGGAGACCCGTCACCGCGCTTACGACGCAGAGAACAAAGCCTGGGACTCCGTCCGCGAGACGTTGGCGGCCTGTCTCAACGGCGTGAAGGGTGAAGTGGTCACGCTGAACAGGCGTCGGGGCCGGAAGGATGCGCTCGAATCCGCTATCGAGCAGGCGCGCATCGACCGTCCCACCTTGGAAGCCATGCTGACCGCGATGGAAGCCTCCTTCCCCATGTTCCGCAGATATTTCGATCACAAGGCAAAACTGCTTGGCAAGGAAAAACTGGCCTGGTGGGACACCTTCGCCCCCGTCGGCAAAACCGGCAAAACCTATACATTTGAAGAAGCGCGTGACTTTGTCCTGGCGAATTTCGAGAACTTCTCACCAGAACTGCGTGCCTTTGCAAAACGCGCTTTTGACAACAACTGGCTCGACGCCGAGATGCGTGATGGCAAACGCGGCGGTGGCTTCTGTATGGAAGTGCAGGGCGTGAAAGAGAGCCGCATCCTGGTCAACTTCGACGGCTCGCAAGACCAGATTTCGACTATTGCTCACGAACTCGGTCATGCCTTCCACAACGAATGCGCCTACCAGTTTGACAAGACCCCGTTGCAGCAACTTACGCCCATGACGCTGGCCGAAACCGCTTCCACCTTCAGCGAGACAATTGCCACCGAGGCCGTGCTGGCCCAGGTCACTGATCCGATGGAAGAACTGTCCGTATTGGAAACACAGTTGAACGGTGCCTCACAGGTCATTGTAGATATATACTCGCGCTACCTGTTCGAGAAGGAAGTCTTTGAGCGCCGCGAGCAGGCCGAACTCTCCGCCGATGA
>JBAVJG010000026.1:0-4789 GCA_049687655.1 Anaerolineales bacterium
AAGAGTAGAGTGGGATTTAAGAAATTTTTCTTGATTTCTGCCTCATCGCAATCTCAAAATTCTCACGCAGCAAGGCAATCGCCTTCTCCACATCCCCATCTTCTCGTAAATAAAAACTGACCCAACCCGATTCAGGCAAAATATGATGCGGTTGCGCCCGCCCGGCAGCCACGATTTCATCGCGCACTTTCTTTGGGAAGGGAATGTCCACCAAGTGGTCGCCGTGGATGTGGCCGATCTCGCGTTTGCCAATGGCGTACTTCATGCCGCCAAAGCGGTGCGGCTGGGCTATCATGCCTTCCCAGGAGGTGACGGTTTTTGTGATGCGTTCTTGCGCGCCTTTGACACTCATAAAGTTCCTTCTAATCTACATTCATAGAGACTGATATTGTCCGTCGTCCAGCATTTCTCTGGCAATCAGTTTGAAATCTTCTTCCGGGATTTGCAGCATCCCGAAGCGGAAAGGTGCGCCCCAGTGAGTTTTGTCTTTGATGAAGGTTAAGGCATCAATAAGTGGCCGGATGGGAACATCGCGGGCAGGTAAAAAACGCACATTACGCCGAAAGGGGACAAAGCCATCGCCCATATCATGCTGGTAAATACGGTCGTCTGCGATTTGAGCGATGGCGGTGAAGTGCTGATATTTTTCCGGTTTTTCATATTCCAGTTTGGGCGAGTAGAAAATCACCCGGTCGCCGGGTTTCATCCGTTTCAGCGGCGCGGCCTTGCCGTGGTTGGCCTGGATAAAACCGCCTTCCAGCCCACGCTGCAGGTGGTCTTTGGATGCTACGATGATCCAATGTTTCATGAGTATTCCTTTATCTCTACCCCCACCCAGCCTCCCCCAAATTCGGACGAACTTCAGTCCGAATTTGGGGGAGAGGGCCTAAACTTTCTCTCGATTAAACTGCGTTTCGTAAAGCTGCGTATACACGCCGTTCATCGCCAGCAAATCCTCGTGCGTGCCGCGCTCGACGATCTGTCCGCGGTCCATGACTAGGATCAAGTCCGCAGCCAGGATAGTGCTCAGTCGGTGGGCGATGACGATGCTGGTGCGCCCGGCCATGACCCGTTTTAATGCCTCCTGGATCAGAGCTTCGGACTCGCTGTCCAGGTGGCTGGTGGCTTCGTCTAGCACAAGAATGCGCGGGTCTTTCAGGATGACGCGCGCCAGGGCGATGCGCTGTTTCTCGCCACCACTCAAACGGTATCCGCGCTCGCCCGCCACCGTGTCGTAGCCGTCGGGCAGCTCGGTGATGAACTGGTGGATGTTGGCCGCCCGCGCCGCCGCTTCGATCTCGGCCTGGGTCGCATCCGGCTTGGCATAGGTCAGATTGGTGCGGATGGTGTCGTGGAACAGGTAGTTCTCCTGCGTCACCATGCCGATGGCGGACGAAAGCGAGTCGAGCGTCAGGTCGCGCAGGTCGTGCCCGTCGATGCGGATGACGCCCTCGGTCGGGTCGTACAGGCGCGGGATCAGATACGTCATAGTGGTCTTGCCGGCACCGGAGGGACCGACCAGGGCGACCAACTGTCCGGCGGATGCATTAAATGAGACAGAGTCGAGAGCCACGTCTCGGGCTTGAGACAGCGTCCCCGCAGGGGAAACGGGAGCCGCTTCGGGCGTCCCGGAAGCTGCGAGGCCTTCATCCGGCTTTTCTCCATGCCCGTTCATTTTCCCGTTCCCGGTCTGGCTTCCCGAAAGCACAGTTGTCACATTATCCATCTTACCGTAACGCTTGACCTCGCTGAGCAGCTTGGACGCATCGATACTATACATAAAGGTGACATCTTCGAATTCCAGGTCACCGCGCACATCGCGTAAGGTCAGGGCGTCTTCTCTTTCAAGGATGTCATGTGGCAGGTCAATAACCTCGAAAACGCGCTCGAACGAGACCATGCTGGTGCTGAACTCGACCGGCGCGCCTGCCAGCCCTTGCAACGCGCCGTAAAGCGTGGTCAGGTAGGAACCGAAGGCCACGATGGTACCGATGGTGAAGGTGTCCCGGATGACAAAATAACCACCCAGCCCGTAGACCAGTGCCGTACCGACCGCGCTGACCAGCCCAACGATGATGAAGAAACTCGAGCCGACCACCGCGCGTCGGATGCCGATATCGCGTACACCTTCCGCACGCTGGCGGAAACGTTCACCCTCCTCATCCGCGCGTCCAAACAGTTTGACCAACAGTGCCCCTCCGATGTTGAGGGTCTCATTCATGTGGGCGTTCATGGCGGCGTTCTGGTCCATGGCCTGACGGGCGATGTCGCGCAACACCACCCCCAACCTACGGGCAACCAGGATGAAGAGCGGCAGGATCAGCACGCTGACAATTGTCAGACGCCACTCGAGGGTCAGCATGACGGCCAGGATGGCGACCGTCTGCACGATGTTGGTGGCGATTCCGACAATGGTGTTGCTGATGGCGTTCTGCGCACCGACTACGTCGTTATTGAGGCGCGACATCAACTCACCGACCTTGGTGTTGGTGAAGAAGCGCAGGGACATGCGCTGCAGGCGCGAGAAGAGCGCCACGCGCAGGTCGTAGATCACACCCTCACCCACAATGGCATTCAGCCGCCGCTGCACCACGTTGACCCCGCCCGTACCGAGCGGGACGAGCAGCAGTGCCAGCGCGAAGATGACCAGCTGGTTCAAATCTTTGGAGGGCAGGATCGTGTCGATCAGATGCCTGAAAATCAAGGGGGAAACCAGCGAGAGACCTGTCGTGAACAGGATCGTCACCAGCATCCCGCCAATGTGATTCCAGTAGGGGCGCGCATACGCCAGCACGCGCAACAACAATTCTCTGGTAACTTTCTGGGGCTTGTCGTCGCCCGAACGTAAATAACTGTACCAACCACCGCCGTGGAACATATAAAATCTCCTAATCTAATTGTCATTGCGAAGGAGCGTAGCGACTGTGGCAATCTCTTGTTCACAGGTTACTTGAGATTGCTTCACTCGGTCTCGATACGGTCGACAAACACCGCCTACTCGACTAGCGCTCGCAATGACATCGCTAATTCTTATTTTGCCCTTAACACTCCAATTTGACAACTGTAGGTTTGGGGAGGTTGATGAAAGGTTAATAAAAAAATCCCGGCGGAACCTTCCAACTCCGCCGGGACCGTTTTACCGGGCTATTCAGGTAACTGGTAATCTTTGTATTCGGCTCTCAGGACTTTTTTATCGAACTTGCCCACACTGGTCTTTGGCACAGCCTCGATAAAGACAATGTCATCAGGGATGTACATTTTTTCGAAACGCTCCCGCAGGTGCTCGAAGATTTCGGCTTTGGTCAGGTTGTCCTTGAAATCCGGCTTGGGGACCACGCAAGCCAGCGGGCGTTCCTGCCACTTGGGATGCGGCACAGCGATCACCGCCGCTTCCAACACCTTGGGGTGAGCCATGATGACGTTCTCGAGGTCCTGGCTGGAAATCCATTCGCCGCCACTCTTGACCAGGTCCTTGGTGCGGTCGACGATCTGGACAAAGCCCTCGGGATCGATGGTGACAACGTCCCCGGTACGGAACCAGCCGTCCATAAAGGAATCCGCGCTGCGCTCGTCATTGTAGTAACTGCCGACCACCCAGGGACCTTTGACCTGCAACTCGCCATAGGCCTTGCCATCCCACGGAATTTCCTCGCCTGCTTCGTCCACAGCCCGCAGGTCTACGCCCGGTACCGACGTGCCCTGCTTGGCGCGGATAGCGAACTGATCCGCTTCAGACAGATCATGCTGGTAGCTCTTCAAGCGGCTGACCGTCCCGAGCGGAGACATCTCTGTCATGCCCCAGGCATGGATCACATTGAGACCATGTTTCTTCTCAAAAGCTTCGATCATGGATTGTGGCGCAGCCGCACCGCCGACGATCATGCCGCGCAGGCTGCTCATGTCGTAATGTTCCTTTTCCAGCAAGTTCAGGATGCCCAACCACAGGGTCGGTACGCCGGCGGTCAGGGTCACTTTCTCTGCCTGGACCAGTTCGGCCAGGTCACGCGGCTGCATGTGCGGACCGGGGAAGACCAGTTTCGTCCCCAGCATAACCGTGGCGAAGGGCGTGCCCCAGGCCAGCACGTGGAACATCGGCACGACCGGCATGAACACGTCCGCTTCGGAGAGTCCGAATGAGTCGGTCATGCTCAATCCCAGGCAGTGCAGGTAGATCGAACGGTGTGAGTAGACCACGCCCTTGGGGTTGCCTGTCGTTCCGGATGTGTAGCACATAGCGGCGGCATCGTTCTCGTTCAGGTGAGGCCAGGGATACTCAGGACTGGCGTCGGCGAGCAGATCTTCGTAGGCATGGACAGGGCTGAGGGTTGTCCCGTCCGGAACTTTATCCCCCATAACGATGTAGTGCTTGATGTTCTTGAAATGCGGCGCAAGCTTCTCGACCGCGGGTAAAAGAGTTGGGTCAACGAAGAGAACTTTATCGTCCGCATGGCCAACGATATAGATCAATTGCTCGGGTGGCAGCCGTAAGTTGAGCGGATGCAAAACCGCGCCCATACACGGCGCGGCAAAATAAATCTCCAGGTGGCGAGCATTGTTCCAGGCAAAGGTTGCCACCCGGTCTCCGCTCTTGACACCTAGCTTGGCTAACGCATTGGCCAACCGGCCGACCCGTTCGGACATCTGCTCGTAGGTGAAACTCTCCAGCCCTGGTCCCGCTTTGGTGACAATTTCCTTCTTCGGGAATAGCCGTTGCGCTCTCTCCAACAATGGTGTCAGAGTGAGCTGATAATCCATCATCTGTCCTTGCATACAAACCTCCTGTTTGGCG
>JBAVJG010000027.1:0-6764 GCA_049687655.1 Anaerolineales bacterium
CGTGGTCATCGAGTTGGATAAAGTGACGAAGAGCTTCGGTGAACGCCTCATCCTGGATGATTTTTCTGCCACCGTTCCCCCTGGCTCCATTGTCGGGATCGTGGGTCCCAACGGCGCGGGCAAGACCACCCTGCTGAAAATGGTCGTCGGGCAGGAACAGCCCGACAGCGGTTCGATCAAGATCGGCGAAACCGTCAAATGGGCCTACGCCGACCAGTCCCGCACACTCGACCCGGAGAAGACCGTCTACGAGGAAATCTCGCAGGGCGCGGAGATGCTCGAACTGGGCAGCCGCAAGGTCAACGCGCGCGCATACTGCTCTTCCTTCAACTTCGCCGGGTCAGACCAGCAGAAGAAAGTCGGCGTGCTGTCGGGCGGCGAGCGCAACCGTGTCCACCTGGCCAAGACCCTGACCGAGGGCGCCAACGTGATCCTGCTCGACGAACCGACCAACGACTTAGACGTGAACACGCTACGGGCTTTGGAAGAAGCGCTGGAAAATTTCGCCGGGTGCGCCGTAGTCGTCAGTCATGACCGCTGGTTCCTGGACCGCATCTGCACCCATATCCTGGCCTTCGAAGGCGACAGCCAGGCGCGCCTGTTCCTGGGCAACTGGTCCGACTATGAAGCCGACTACAAGGAACGCTACGGCAAGTCCGCGGATGTCCCGCAGCGCATCAAGTATCGCACGCTGAAACGCTTAACCTGAGCTTGAAGTGACTGTCATCTAAGAAGTGACAGTCACTTTTGCTTTAAAAAAGTAGTACTGTGGGGTGTTGCATCGGTAATCATAAAGTCATATACTGATAAAAGTAGTCCACTTTCCCAAAGGAGGCGCACGATGAAAGTTCGTATTTTAAAAGCAAGTCTGATTGTCTTCGTTTTACTCACATTATTTACCAGCGGAGCCTTAGCTGGCAAAGAAGGTCCCGGCATATCCATAGGCACGGGGCAGGTATTCTTGCCTAATCCGGTAGCAGATCTGGGCGACCAATCTCTCACCGACCAAAAAGATGCCGACTATCCTGAACTGCAACCTGCATATCATATTGTTACGCTCACGAACCTGGATGGCAGCGGATACTTAAGCGGTGATTGGGCCAATATCCGCAGCACAACCGGCAAGCCGGCCTTCTCCCCCACCAACACATTCATTTATACCCGCGACGACGACCGCTTCGAGCAGGTGATGGCATATTATTGGATCACTGAGGCGCAGAAGTATATACAGAGTCTCGGCTTTGGTTCAACGCTGCGTCCGATCAATATGGAGTCGCAGGATGTCCGAATCAATCAGCTTGGGTATGACAACTCATTCTCATGGGATAAGAAAGATTATCTGCGGTTCGGCAAGGGCGGCGTGGATGATGCGGAAGATGCCGAAGTCATTTTGCATGAGTATGGTCATGCCATGCTGGATTCTCAATCAACGCCCTTCGGGGCATTTGGAGCCTCATTGGAAGCAGGAGCAATTCATGAAGGCTTCGGCGACTACTTCGCGGTCACCGTCAGTGATGTGGTTGCTCCCACTGCCGATCCTGCCTGTGTGGCCGATTGGGACTCCATTTCATACACATCCAGCACGCCACATTGTCTGCGCCGTGTGGATCAGGACCTGTATTATCCTGATGATCTAAATGGACGCGTTCACCATGATGGTCAAATCTGGTCACGCGCTTTATGGGATATTCGGAATGCGCTTGGCCATACTGTAGCAGATACGATCATTCTCCAGGCGCAATTCTCCTTCGCGCCGGATACATCCATGCCTGCCGCGGCTCAGGCTACCGTAGATGCGGCTGGGGCCCTCTACAATCCTGGCGTAGCTAATCAGGTTCGTCAGGCGTTTGTTGAGCGAGGCATTTTGCAACCCTGATCTTGCCCGATATTGATAAGAAGAATACAAAACAGGAACTGCTGGGAGGCAGTTCCTGTTTTGTATAAAGTGTGTGTTTTGTCAAAACCGAAAGTGGGCTACGAGGCTGACTCCAGGAACTCTATGATAAGTCCGCCGAGGATTATGTACCGCATGCTGAAACGCTAGCGCGAGGCTGCGTCGCACCTTTTTCGACAGGATTGTTTCTAGCTTTGGCTTGATCCATTACCAGAGAAACCTAACCCGTCTGGTGCGACGCAGTCTCCAAGAAATTGAAGGGGAATTGTAAACTTCCGCCCTGTCCTCACAAGTTAGAATGTTCTCTAGCGGGAAATCCGCTCATGTTATAGTTTGAAAAAGGAGAACAACATGTCACTCTTTGACTTTTTCAAGAAATCACCTAAAAAGGAAGCCTCCAAACCATCTTCTTCAGATAATCCATTTGCTTCGCCCGAGCTTCAGAAGAAACGCTACGATGCCGCAATGGAATTCGTGAAGGGTTTCCGGGATAAAACGCCACTCTTGCATGGTAGGCCCCACGCCGGGACCGTTATGGCTGCTGCGGCGCGGTTGGCCGGGACAAGCCTGTATAGGGCGATCAACAAAAAGGATGTTACTCCCGGTTCAGTTGTCCTTTCGGAAGAGGTAAATACGGCTTATCCCCAACTATTGAACCTGTTTGCGTACTACTGCAAGCAAAATGGAATCGATGTGTTGTCAAAGCCTTTGCTCACGGAATTTCCGGAAAAGGATAAACCGCTCATGGAGCTTGCCCAGATTCAGACTATATACCAGGATGAGTATCACGCAATTATGAAAAAACACGGGCTGGATTATCTAGAAGGCGCCCGAGCCGGCATGATAATTTGCTCGATCTTTTTTGATGATCTTTGTATAAAAAGCAAAGCCATCGACCCTTATGTAGCCACCGGAATAGTGGCAATGGGGGTTGTCGAAGGCGCAAAAACAAGTCCGCAACCGCTTAAATCAAAAAGCGGGAAATCAACAGCAACCAAAGACAAAAAAGATAATCAGGCCGCCGGGCTTCTCCAAACTGTTGCAAATTCATCCATCAGTGGGTCCGGGACAAGGCTTGTTGTAGGGGATGGGATGGCTGCAATGAAAGAGGCTCTGGCCAACGGTGGAAAATATTTACTGGTCAACCCGGGAGTGTTGAGCAAACTTGAGGAAGGTAATATTGATCCGTTCTTGGTTTACGAGACTGCGCTGCGCATGGAACTCGAGACAAAAATTTCTCGGATCGATTTCGTCAACGAAAACGTGGATGAACTGGCGCAGGAATGGAGCGGCAAGTCGCAGGATCAGACTCCGATGTATGTCAGGCAACTGCTGTGGCTGAAAGAAAACGCAGAGAAGTTTGGTTACCAGCAGAGCGGAAATAGCTGGAAGCGAAAGAATTGATGTAAGATATCAGGACTTACGCAGTTCGGAAATCTCTCATTTGCTGCGTAGTCCTAATATCTTCTTTACAAACAAAAACCCCGGACTCGTAATGGAGAGTCCGGGGTTCGTTATTCAGGCAATGGCTAATTTTCTTCCTCTGATGCTGGGGCTTCAACCAGTGGTGTGGGCGCCAGAGCCTCCGCTGTGCCATCTCTCTTGCCCTTCTGGTACGCAAAGTACCCGACCAAAACCAATACTGCCAGCGGGAAGATCAAGCGCAATAATCCGCCCAGAAAGAAAAATCCGCCAAACGGGTAGAAACCACGTCCGCCCATCATCGGGTGACGGAAGTTGCGAAAGCCGTCTGTCGGGCCGCGATTGCTGAATCCGTAATCATCCATCATCGGATGGCTGGAATACGCTTGTCCACCCCAAAATGACATGTGGCCGTACCCGAAGAAACTGGCGGCGGCAAAGCTCACGCCAAACAGGATGACCAATCCAAGTGTGATCCCAAGGATCCATTTCCAAGTTTTACTCATAGTTTTACTCCTTATTTATCAAACGTGAATTATGGATAAGAGAGTTTTCTGTCATTCTGAGCTCCGAAGGGGCGAAGAATCCCCCGCGCTCCGCGCGGGAGACCCTTCACTACGTTCACCGTTCGTGCCGCGAGCATGCCGGTGCGAGACGGCAGGGTGACAAATACATAGTGCTTTTTAATTCAAAATTTATCCATAACTGATGTTATCAATGAATATCATAGCACCCAAATGTAAAATTTCTGTGAAGGAAATTTGAAGATTGTATAAGAAATATTCTGCCCTGAGCGGACACTGTGCTTGACGAAGTGGCAGTCGAAGGGCATTTCCATATGTCATTACGCTTCGACTGCGGCTCTCACTAATGTTCGATCCTCCGCTCAGCGAGGAAAATTTACTACTTTCGCCACTCCTGATAAATCGCCAGATTCCCCTCTTTTCCATCTGAATAGAACGTCTCGATGATTTTAAACCCACTGGACTCTGCTAATTCGGATAATTCGGTCTCACTGAAGTGATGCACGTATCGCAGACCCGTACCGCCGGAACGCCAGTCGAGCAGGTAGTCGCCCTCGTTTACATCCTCTTCTGTTAAACCTGCCTCGCTCCAACTTCGGATCCTACCCCTGAGCCGCGAGCTATTCAAGAATTGCCAGTTCGAGTGGATAAAACGACCATCCTCAGTCAGAAATTCATGAACTGACTTCAAGATATTTAATCGCAGGTCTTGACTGGGGATATGGTGTATAACAGCAAAGGCAGTAATCAGTGACCAGCTTGTTCCCGCACGGGGGGATCCAGTTGCTAAATGCTGATTGCTGATGGCTGACAGCTTTGTCAAATCCACTTCGGCAAACTCTGCCTGAAATCCTTCGGACGGGGCCTTCGCATCCGCAAGCAGGGGCAGGCTGAAGTCCAGGCCGAGATACGCGCCACGATGACCGTCCCGGGCAAGTGTCCGTGCCAGTTCGCCGTTCCCACAACCCAGGTCGAGAATGGTCTCATCCCCATCCAGCGAATCGAGCACGCGGCGTACCCCCGGCTGGATGCGCCCACGCGTGGCGGAAAAGGGTTCCCCGAAGTCGGTATAGAACTTTTGGTTGAGTTCGATCAAGCGTTGGGCGATGTTCGGTTTCACAGGCTCATTATATGATACCCGAACAGGTATATCGGGTTATAATCTTCAACCTTACGAGGTATGAAGTGTCGAAGAAACAGATCTGGCAGAAAAACCACACCCTGACTCCTGAAAAACTGGAACTGGCCCGCGAGGTACTGGCTGAAGTGCGCCAGGGCAGCCCGGTGATGGACAGCGTGCGCAAGCACCCCATCCCAAGCGGCGGCTACCTGGGCAAGCACGTGCTGGTAGCGGCCTACAACCAGATGGTGGATGAGGGCGAAATCCACGCGGACGTGCGCCTGCTGGAACGCATCCGTTTGAAACCGGTGCGCACGCTCTCCGGCGTGACTACTGTTACGGTGCTGACAAAGGCCTATCCCTGTCCCGGCAAATGCATCTTTTGCCCCACCGACGTGCGCATGCCAAAATCGTACCTGCCGGATGAGCCCGGTGCGATGCGTGGGCTGGAGCACGATTTCGATCCGTATGACCAGGTACGTTCACGTCTGAAGCAACTGGAAGCGGTCGGGCATCCTACGGATAAGATCGAACTGTTGATTCTGGGTGGCACGTGGTCATCCTACCGGCGTGTTTACCAGGAATGGTTTGTCAAGCGTTGCTTTGAAGCTATGAATGGTACAGATATTGCCATCCCGGAAGGCCAGGAACAGGAACTATCAGATGCACAGGCGCTCAACGAAACCGCCTCCCACCGCAACGTGGGACTGGTGATCGAAACCCGCCCCGATGAGATTACGCTAGATGAAATTCGCTGGCTGCGGCATCTGGGCGTAACCAAAGTGCAGATGGGCGCGCAGAGTTTCGATGATCACATCCTGGAAATCAACAAACGCGGACATGATGTAGAATGCACGCGTCGTGCCACGGCTTTGCTGCGCGCATCAGGATTCAAAATCGTGCTGCACTGGATGCCGAACCTGCTCGGCGCGACCCCTGACTCTGACCGGGCCGACTTCACCCGAATGTGGGAAGGTTTTTGCCCGGACGAGATCAAGATCTATCCCAACCAGTTGCTGGCTAACGCTGAACTGTACGAATACTGGCAGCGCGGCGAGTTCCATCCTTATTCCACCCAGGAGTTGATCGACCTGATCGTGGACATCAAGCCTACTATTCCTCGTTATTGCCGGGTCAACCGCATCATCCGGGACATCCCATCCACGAATGTTGTGGAGGGCAACCGCCGCACATCATTGCGGCAGGATGCACAGCGCGAGTTAAAGCGGCGCGGGACGGCCTGTCAGTGTGTGCGTTGCCGTGAAGTTCGCAAACAGCGCGTGAACGCGGAAAAAGTAGAACTGCACGATCTGGTCTATACCGCTGCGGAGGCGGAAGAGCATTTCATTTCTTTTGATACGCCAGATGACAAGCTGGCCGGGTTCATTCGCCTGTCATTGCCCTCACCAAAATCACCTGATACCGAAATGGATGACTTAGAAAGTGCCGCCTTAATCCGCGAAGTACACGTGTACGGTCAATCTCTGCCGGTGGGCGCGGAGAAAGATGGCGCTGCCCAGCACAGCGGATTGGGAACACAATTATTGGAAACAGCCGAAGAAATTGCCAAGGAACAGGGATTTACAAAGATCGCTGTAATTTCAGCAGTAGGAACACGCAAGTATTACCTTGAACGTGGATTTGAACGCGGGACTTTTTATTTAGTCAAATCACTCTAATCGTGAAGGGACACAATGGAAAATATTCTCCCTGTTTTCGTTGGCCTGGTGGTTGGTTTTTTAATTGGGCTAACGGGGATGGGCGGCGGGGCGTTAATGACACCCTTTTTGCTCATCGTGATGAA
>JBAVJG010000028.1:0-9537 GCA_049687655.1 Anaerolineales bacterium
AATCAAGAGAAATCATTCAAATCTTTAGCGTTGGCGCGCCAGGGCAATGAGGATGCCTGAATACTCACGAGGATGCTCTATTTCGTATGATTCTAGGATGATGGACTCTTTGCGATAACCTGCGGCCAACAGCCCGTTCTGTATGTCATCTTTGGTCAGGTTGACGCACTTGAAAATTACATCACCGACCTCATAAGTGCGTGCTCCAGTTGTCACACTCAACATCAGCCAGCCGCCAGGACGGACGATCGTGGTGACGTTTTGGATAGCCTGCTGCCATTCGTCAATATTTGTCGCGGCGACGTCGGTGCAGTGATGGGCAGTGACCAGATCGTATTGTGTGTTTTCCAGTTCGATAGGCGGATTTTTTTGCGCATCACAATGCATGAGACGTGTCACGACTGTTTTCATAAGTATGCCCCGCTCGGCGATAGTAGTTTTGGTCACGGGTAACTCTTCCGCCTCAAGGGCAAGTGCAATGTAAGGATTCCAGTTGTGCGCATTTGACTTGCCATGCAACCACGCATTCACTTCGTGCAAGCTGGCATCCACCACATCACTGAAGTGAATTTCGCGGGCCTTGCGAGCCAGCGACGCAACTGAATATAGCGTTGGGCCGCCGCCAAATTCATGAATGAGTAAATTGTCTGGTAGGGAGTTGAGTACGTGAGCCATGAAGAAAATACTGAAACGGTCTTCATCGTCGGGCGCGCTGAACATTTCACGCAGGTACTCTTTGGGGTCAAAATGAAGGTTGAAATCGCTTGCAGTCGGATGCGTCGTCTGAGCGACACGGGGATCGGGCAACGTTCACTCCTTGAAGTGCAGCTTTGTCCTTTCGATGCGGGTATCCTCCAGCGGGATGCCCATTGCATCTAATACCTCTTCGGGGCGACCGGTTGCGCCCTCGCGCGCTGTCAGATGCATGTGGATGTGTTCATCGTCGGGGGCGGTCAGTTCTTCGATCAATGGACGCAAGTCATACGACTTTTTGCGGCGGACCCGGTGGATGGATTCAGATTCCAAAACGGATGCAATCTTCTCGGTCAGACCGGATGCGTGGCCTGCCTCCGTTATCTCGACCTGATACTCGGCTGCGATCACCTGCGATTGCAGGGACGGTTTGCGGTCATCCACTGTTTCAGCCTGCATGATCGTCAATCCCGGCGGAACGTGCGCCTGCAAGGTTGGGAGGACATCCTCCACATCTTCGTTCAACCACATGTCCATCACTTCGGCCTTGGACGAAAATCCAAGCGGCAGGGCGGCGGCCAGGTTGATCTTGGGCTGCGGATGATAACCCTGACTGTAGGCCAGCGGCAGCTTCGCGCGCCGGATGCTGCGTTCCCAGATTTTGTGCAGGTCGAGATGGCCGGTGTAGCGCAGTGCACCTTGCTTGGAGAAAATGATACGAACTCGCACGGCTATCTCTTCACCGGGGAACGAAAACGCCTGCGGATATCGGCAGCGTGCTCGTTGTAGTGCGCGTAAGTATAGTGGGCGATGCGCTCGTAGAGATTGTTCTCGCTCAACTGTTTGCCTGTCAGAACTTGAATGTGCTCCCAGATGGCATCGAAGGCATGCAATTCCAGCGCGACCAGATCCGGGTTGGCGGCAGACTTGTACTTGTTTACAACCCAATCATTGGCAATGTCTTGTTTCAAAATCGGGGACTCGAAATCGGGGTAGCCGAACTCTTCTAAAAAGGTATCCAGTTCATCCTGCGTACGACAGAAAGATGAAATTTCACCGCGTGTGATCTCGGCCAGGCGGTCGGCCAGGTATTGTTCTTGCGCGACGATGTGCGCCAGGATGTCTCGCACGGCCCAGGTTCCGGCTACACAACCGATCCCCATGCGCGAGGAAGCGACATAGTTAATTAACAGTTCCCAATTTTGTCGTTCGTTCTGCAGGCGGGCCAGAAAGTGTGCTTTTCTCATCGGTGACTTAATCTCCAACTACCGGGAGTTCTGCAGCGACTTTCCTGGCGGGTGTTTTCACATCCGGGCATTTCCAGACTTCACCGGGATTCTCACGGCGCAAGTCTGAGAAGGTGGGCAGGATGCCACAGGCAAAACAGTTCAGGCGGCAGTCCACGCGGATCTCGCCTTCCAGCGACATGCGGAAGTCCTGGAACAGGAAGTTCTTGCGCACAGCCGCGCTGATGTGCTCCCAGGGGAAGACTTCGTCCGTGCGGCGCTGGCGGTGCGTATAAAAGGTATGCTCAAGATTGTGCTCGTCGAACGCGGCCATCCATACATCGAATCTCATCTGGTCGCCCCAGGCATCGAACTTGACGCCGTTCTTCCAGGCCGTGTATATGACATCGGCGATCTTGCGGTCACCGCGCGTCAGCCAGGCTTCCATCATGCTGTCTTTGGGGTCGTTCCAGGAGAGCTTGATGTTGCGGTCAGGCAGCATTTTGCGCAGCACTTCCTGCTTTTCGAGAATGTTTTCGCGCGTATCCAACGGGACCCACTGAAAAGGTGTCTGTGGTTTGGGCACGAAGGTGTTGAAGCCAACATGTAGCTTGATGCCCATACCCGCCACCTTGCGGCCTTCGCCAATAACGGCCTTGGCCAGATTTGCGATGGCCTTCACATCTTCCATCGTTTCGCTGGGATGCCCGATCATGAAATACAGCTTGATGGTTTTCCAGCCGCGTCGATAGATCTCGCGCGTAGTGTCGAGGAGCTCGTCATCGGAGATGTATTTGTTGATGATGCGGCGCATACGCTCGGTGGCGGCTTCGGGGGCCAGCGTGAACCCGCCGGAATAGTGCTCGCGCAGCTTATCCATCAGGTCAATCGATACGGACTCGATGCGCAGCGAAGGCAGGGAGATGGTCAGTTTCTGGCCTTTGAAACGCTCGCTGATGGCGTTGGTCAACTCGACGATGTGCGAAAAATCGGAGGAGGACAGCGACATAAGCGCCAGCTCTTCGAAGCCGGTATCTTCCACGGCGCGCACGGCCGTTTCGATGATCTCGTCCACGCTTCGTTCGCGGACCGGACGCGTGATCATGCCCGCGTGACAGAATCGGCACCCGCGCGTGCATCCGCGCATAATTTCCACCGAGGCACGGTTGTGCACCACGTTAATATTCGGCACGATGAACTTGGTCGGTGGGGGAGGCAATTTGGCGACCATGCGTTTGACAACCGGGTTGGCGATGTTGTCCAGCAAGTTGTCGATATGCGAGAGTGTGCCGTCATCGAGGTAGTGTGGTTCGTAGAATTGGGGAACGTAAACGCCGCGAATGTGCGCCAATGCCAGCAATTTCTCTTCGCGCGTCGGGTTGGTTTGAATGACTTCGATGATGTCATGGATGACTTCCTCGCCCTCGCCGATCACGAACGCGTCGATAAAGGCGTGCATGGGCTCGGGGTTGAGCGTGGAATGCCCGCCGGCGATGATGATGGGGTGTGAGTCGTCCCGGTCTGCAGATTTGACCGGGATGCCGGCCAGATCGAGGATGTTGAGTGTGTTGGTGTAGAGCGTCTCGTAGGGCAGGGAAAAGCCGATGAGGTCGAAGCAGGCCAGGGGTTGTTTTGATTCGAGCGTGTATAACGGGATCCCATTTTCGCGCATCTCGGCCTCCATGTCCACCCAGGGTGCGTAGGCGCGTTCGGCCAGCGCGTCCTCCCGCTGGTTGACCTGGTCATAGAGTATCTTCAGTCCCACGTTGGATACGCCGATATCGTAGATGTCCGGAAAGACAAACGCCACCCTGGTCTGGACTTTATCCCAATCTTTGACGGTGATATTCAGTTCGCCGCCAACGTAACGCCCGGGCTTCTGTACCTTTAAAAGGATGCGGTCGAGTCTGGACTCGATTTGCTTTGGATTTAGCATAATGTATGCGATTATACCTGATAAGATTTGTCTGATTGAAAAAAATCAATGGCTCTCTAGGATTCTTCGTGAAAAAGTCCAGATTTGGGGGTGCGGACGCACGTTCGCACGCTCGCACCCCCAATCCGGATATCTACCACTGTGTCTTCGCACAGCGAACGGCGGAAATTCCCAAAGAGCCAAATCAATTCCCCGAGGAATAGGACGTGAATGGGGACTTAACAAAAGTGTAAAGGAAGGGGGGGAAATATTAACCGTAATGGGCACTGTATAGGAATGTCAGGCGATCTTAAAATGAATTTATGAAAGGAGATTCTTATGAAAAAATTTTTCATTCTCACCCTGGTATTTATTCTGGCGCTGACAGCATGTGATGCGATGACTGCCTCAACCGAGGCACCTGCCGAGCAGCCGACTACAATCCCGCCGACAGCCGAAGTGATTGTGGTAACCGTCGAAGTGCCTGTGGATGTAACTGTTGTGCCTACCGCGGCACCTCCGACGCCCATGCCAACCGCTACCCAGCCTCCGGCACCCGAACCCACTTCAGCCCCGCCGACCGAGGTTCCGCCAACCGAAGCAGCTCCGGCAGAAAGCGCGTCTTCGGGTGGAGCGTTGGAAGTAGATGCCTCGATGTGGGGCGGCTACTTCCAGAATATAACCTATTCAAATGATTCATTCGCTTTGCGCTGCCCGCCCCGGGATATTACTATCACCGCCAAATCAATCGATCCATACATTGTGGATGTCGAGTTATATTACCGTATCGAAGACAGGCAGGGTACCTCTGTTACGGTGTGGAAGAATGCCGGAAAAATGGATGCAAAAAGCGATGATACCTTTACGATGACGATCTCAGGTGAAGACATCCACCCGGATTTGCGCAAGGCGCTGGCCTGGTACGATTTCCAGCTTGTTGGGCTCAATACCGTGGGGAGCGCTGTGGGTCGTTCAGATAAAATCGTTCAGTTGGTAACCTATAGCATCGAATGCCAATAATTGTTATGAACTAAAAAATTTGCAAAAAGATACCGGGAATGAGGTGGGGTGTGGCGCACCCCACCTTATTCCGGGCTTCCCAAGTTCAAATGCAAAACTCCTGATTGGATAGAATATACAAAAGAGGGTGAGTTCTGAACTCACCCTCTTTTTTGATTTGGCTAAAATCCTTTAGCCAACCGGTCGTTTGGTAAAGCGCTCACGCCCCCATAGCCAGAGCGCTCCAAGGCCAAAGAGCACCACTGCAAAGTTAAGCAGCCAGCCAAAGAAACCCAGCGGCACGAGCGGGAAGCGAAACAACGCCACCACGACCGCGATCAGGATCACGCCCAGGACCATAGGCCAGAATCTGTGTTCAGCCAGAGACGGGTTGGATTTGCTGAAAATCCACCTGCCCAGGGCGGTGCCGACTAAGATCTTGGACACATATGCTGTCGCCAGGACGAAGATTACGATCAGCGCGAACATAGATAGGATTCCCAGCCAGATGATGGTGCCGCTGATGCTGCCCAATGTCAGTGCGCCGAAGAGGATGCCACCGGCAACCATTACGATCACGATCAGCAACAACGCGAAGAAGAATGCAGCCCAGGTGATTGCGCCCCAGCCCAGGCTTGGCCAGGTTTTCGTTTCGACTTTTTCAGATGTTATATTCAGGAATGCAGGTGCCAACCAACCCAGCAGCAAACCAAACAGCACCAGGGTCAGGATGGTACGCAACAAATCCAATCCCCATTTTCCTGTCTTTTGTAATGGGGTCGGGGGCGTTCGGACTACACCTTCGCTGATTTCCGGTTGCACGCGATTCACATCTCCGCTCACCGAACCGCCGGGGAATGTCAGGTCATAGGTGCTGCTGTATTCCAGGTCACCGGCGATGTTGGCACTTTCGGCGACGGTCAGACCTGGAGCAACGCTGGGCAGTGTGAGAGGAATACTCTGCTGCATGTAGACGTTCGGAGATGGTCCACTGGCAGTATCTTGTGTTTGATCAACGTAGGCTTTAACATTTCCACCAAAATTACCGCGCAGTTCCAAAGCGCCCGTGCCAGCCATTACATCATGCTCTACATTGCCTGCTAACAGAGTCTGCCCGGAACCAACCAGCAAATCATTCCCAACTGTGCTGCCGGACTTTGTTTCCAGACTTGCTCCAGCGGCTAATAAGTCACCGCCCACCTGGGCGTTCTCACCCAGTTGCAGGCCGGCGCCAGCGATGCGGGCATCGTCCATTACTACACCATTGATGATGACAACCTGTCCGGCAGCCCACAAATCACCCTCCACAGTACCGTTGATGGTGATGATCGATCCGCCCACAATCACATCGCCTTTGACGGTGCCGTCCAATACAAACTCATTAGCGCTCACATACAGATCATCTTCGATGACCTCATCCGCAGCGACAACAACTTTGTCACCTTCACGGCCTTCGAACGCATATGCTGGCGTGACAGAAATTGTCAGCATTAAGGTTAGCAAGGCGAAAACTGAGAATACAAAACGAACTTTATTCATTTCAAACTCCTTCCTCAATATAAAAAGACTTCCTACTTATATACGCTTATATCAGCAGGAAGTCGCAACGATTTAGTGAAAAATAGATTATTTTGTCAGTCTGCTCCCGCGGAAGCGACGTGTTATGCCTGCATTGAGTAGGTTTACAACTTCATCATGACCGGATTTGCGAGCCATGTCAAGCGGTGTTTCCTTCTTATCGCTTTTGGCCTCCAGGTCCGCACCGCCAAAAATTAAATTGCGGACGATCTCGGCATCTCCATTGTAGGCTGCCGTGTGGAGCGGCGTATACCCGCCTCCTTCACGGACATTTGGACTTGCTCCCGCTGTAAGAAGCAGACGTATGATCTCGAGATGGCCCCCGGCTACAGCTGACTGCAAGGGTGTCACCCCTAGAGCGTTTTTCGAAGGAGAGTTGACTTCTGCGCCGGCCTTGATCAAATACTCTACAACCTTTTCATGCCCAAAGTAAGCCGCTAATCCGATGGGTTGATAACCATCTTCGGAATATGCATTCACCAGCTCCGGTTTGTGTCCCAGGTTACTGATCAGATGTGTCATTTTCCCCGTAGCAGCCGCTTCATAGACGGTCAGCTTTACCATACGATCGAGCAATAACTCTGCAATTTCGAATTCATGATAATACACTGCGGTCAGCAATGGCGAAAGGTTCTGTTTGCTCCTGGCAAGAATCAAATCCGGAGTCGAGCGCAGCATGCGCTCGACCTTTTCTTTATCACCCTCTTGAATTGCTTTGAAAAATCTGGCAGACATGACCTCTCAATCCTCCATTGTCCTAAATGACCGGCTTGCCGTTCTTATAGAACAGGTCACCGTCGATCCTTATTTCCGCTTCAGCCATATTGCATAACATGTCCCAATGCAAACCTGATTCGTTACTACCACCTGCTTCCGCGAATCCCAGACCCACTGCCAGATGGATGGTGCCTCCGATCTTCTCGTCGAAGAGCATGTTCTTGGTGAAACGGGTGATGCCGTAATTCGTACCGATGCCCCACTCGCCCAGGTAGCGTGCGCCAGGATCAGTATTCAGCAGGCTGGTGAGCAATTCCTGGTTTTTACCGGCCATTTCTTTAACAACCTTTCCATCTTCGAACCACAACTCGATATCTTCCACTTCGTTCCCGTCAAAAATGGCCGGATATTTGAACCGGACCCAGCCATTGACCGAGTCTTCTACCGGGCTGGTAAAGATTTCGCCATCGGGAAAATTTTCATCCCCTGCGCAGGGGATGAAAGTGCGTTCTTCGATCGACATGCTCAAGTCCACATTGTCGCCTTTCAACACAGCCTGCTTGTGGCCTGCCAGCCAGTCGACCAGTTTTTTCTGGCGCGCGGCTTCTTCTTTCCAATATACAACGGGATCGTCTTCATTGAGCATCCCGGCGCCATAGACGAACTCGCGGTAATCGCTCAAGCTCATGTTGGCTTCCTGCGCCATAGCCTCGGTCGGGTAGACAGTGAGGCACCATTTCATTTCACCTTTGGCCGTACGGTCTGAGAACAACTTGAAGAGCGGACCGTAGGTTTTGCGGTTGCGGGCGATCCGTTTTGGGTCTACGCCGGCAAGCTCTCGGGTGTTTGAATCGGCCTGGATGACCATGCGGGCATCGAACGTCTCATAGACAGTCCTGCGGATGGGCATCTCGAAGTCCAATTGTTCATCTGAAGCGTTTTTCAGGAATATTTCACTCGCCCCGGGAATCGTATTTTGGACCAACACGTATGCACCCGTTTTGGTAGCTTCTTCAAAGAAAGCCAGCGAGAGTTCATCTGCTAACGGTGTGGTTTGCAAATATACCTGCTGGCCGGGTTTAATTTGCAGTGAATAATGAACCAGTACTTTTGCAAGCTTTGTAATGCGAGGGTCTGGCATGTTTTCCTTATGTGAACAGGGGTTCGAATTCTCGCCCTGATTGTATCATCGCTTCTCGCTCGGATTGGCTCAAGGGAGAGAAATTCCGGCAAGCCTTGAGCACCATTGGCAGAACGTTGACATCCCCGGCAGTGCACAAACCGGTGACCTCGTAGGACAGTGCAAAATTCACGGCCGGCTGTATTTCTTCCATCTGATCGAATGGCTCATACCATGTCGTGGCCGTTTTTTCCTTGTCTCCCCACGGACCTTTGGTGATGGTTTTGATGACCATCGTCCCGACATCTTTGTCTTTACAAAGTGCGATCAACGCTTCCGCATCTTTGCGGAAATCCGGGTTGGACATCTGGACAAAATTTAACGGGAACAGGATGGAATCAAACTCAAAGCGGTTTAGTGCCTCGATGAAGATCCGCGGCGAGTCCACCCCATGGCCTGTTATGCCGATATGTCGAATCAATCCACGCTGGCGGGCTTCCACAAGCGCCTCCAATGCACCCCCGTTCATGGTACAGGAATCCAATTCCTCCATACTTGTGATGGCATGCAGTTGGTACAGGTCGAAGTGATCTGTCTGCAAATGTTTGAGAGATTGTTGTAGCTCATTCATTGCGCCTGCTCTGGTGCGTTCCATGGTTTTACAGCCCAGGAAGAAGCGCTCACGCTCACGCGGCATCCATGGGCCAACGCGCAACTCGGCCTGTCCGTAAGAGGGCGCAACATCGATATGATTTACGCCCGCCTCGATGACCATCTCCATAACCTTGTCAGCATCCTTCTGCTCGATTTCCCAGAAGGCTGCTGCCCCAAAAATTGCCACTGTGCTCATGTGGCCTGTTCTTCCGAAACGCCTCTTTTCCATCTTATTCTCCTATGATTTTAACCAAAACACGTTTGCGCCTGAGCCCGTCGAACTCACCGTAGAAAATCTGCTCCCAGGGACCGAAATCCAGCTTGCCATCCGTTATTGCGACAACCACTTCACGTCCCATCACCTGACGCTTCAGATGTGCGTCGGCATTGTCTTCGCCTGTGTCGTTATGACGATACTGTCGGATGGGTTCGTGCGGTGCAAGTTTTTCAAGCCAGACATCATAATCATGGTGAAGACCACTCTCATTGTCATTGATAAAAACTGAAGCGGTTATATGCATTGCCGAAACGAGAATGAGGCCTTCCTGAATGCCGCTTTCACGCAAACATTCTTCCACTTCACGGGTGATGTTGACGAATCCGCGCCGGGAAGGAACATTAAACCAGAGTTCTTT
>JBAVJG010000029.1:0-8335 GCA_049687655.1 Anaerolineales bacterium
AGGTTGCCGCCATTTGGACCCTGTTCGGATATATACCCGACGACAGCTAACCTACGCTGATCTGGGGAGAAAGCGTATGAATATGACAGACCCAGGGAAATTCGCTCATAGTTCGATAAAGCCTGACCGCTGGCCGGGTCAATTGGGACAAGCAGATGGCCTTCCGAGTTGCCTTTCCATATGCCGGCCAGAATGCTCGCGGAGAGCGTTCCTTGTTTGGTATATACGTCCGCTGGTTCAAAATTTTTCAGAGTTGGAACTGGCTTTTTAGATGGCAATGGGGTGGTGAAAACTTCATCAGGGAGTGCTGAACAGGCGGCCAGCACCAGTAATAGGGTTATCGCCAGAATTTTTCTAATAGTAAGCATGTTAACCTCCGTACTATAAGTACACCGCTGGAGGTTCACAGGTTCCCGATTATCTGAGCGATTCAGCAATCCGAATGGTTTCTTCAAGTGTCAGGTTGGATTCAAGGCGGTAGGTGATTTCGTCTTCTTCCCAGATCAAGGTGTTGCCTTCCACCGTTCGCCGGAAGACGTACGATCCGCTGTTTAATTGAACCAGGTAAGGTCCTTGGACCCAGACCGCATAGTTCCCGTCGACCCGTGTTTCCTGGATCACTCGCGGCTGGTATTTGCTTACCTGAATACCCTCGGGTCCGATCTCGTGCAGGCTCAGACGAGCTCGCTCGGATTCGGCTGGATCAGTCCAGACCAGGATGACCATCCGCCCCTCTTCCTGCAGGAATACATGGTCTGGCCTGCCCAGGCCATCAGGATATTCAGGCAGACGAATAGGAAAGGGGGAGCTGATCCGTGCATTGAAAAGGGAGGTCTCCCCTGCCAGGCCGGATATTGTGACCGTATAATGTGGCTCGTTAATACCAGGTATGGGCGTAGTTGCCTCTGGGATGACAACAACTGGTGTAGCAGTCGTTGGGGATTGGGGTATGGATGGTTCGGCCGTCACAGTGGGATCTGACGGGAATATACGTACCACACCGACCTGGAAGAAATGGATGATCTCAGCGCGCACGCTTGGAACGGCAAACAGAGCTGCCAGTACCAATACCAGCAAACCCATCACCACCCAGGCGCTTCGCAACCGAGCCCGCGGCCTGCTTCCGCTTTCGAGGCGTTTCATCACTGCCCCGGTCACATCCGGCGTGACCGGATATTGGAATCTTTGCGCAACTTCACTCAAACGTTGTTCAGGGATGGAATTGGTTCGCATGTTCATTCGACGATCTCTTTCAGTTCGGGATAATCGCGCTCGATGATCCCGCGCAATTTGCTGAGCGCGCGATGCAGACGGGACTTGACCGTGCCTGCAGGCACTTCCAGCGTATCTGCCATCTCCTTCTCAGACATGTCCAGAAAGTAGCGCAGATAAATCACTTCCTGGAATGGTCTTGTCATCTTTTTCACGGCCTGCCAGAGCGTATGGCTCTCATCGTCCGGCTCAATAATTGTTGACTTGATACTGTCCGGGTCTTGTTGGGCAAAACGTGTCAGGGCTGAAAGGTAGCGTCCAAGGGAACGGTGGCGGTTATGAGCCAGGTTCGAGGCGATACGCAATAGCCAGGGTCGTAACGGGCGTTCTGTGTCGAAGCGTTTCAAGGATTTATAGGCGCGCAGGAAGGACTCCTGGGCAATGTCTTCAGCCTCATCGGGATCTCCCAACAGGAGATAGGCGAGTCGGAAGACCGGCTCCTGATGCGCGCGCATCAGGGCCTCCCAGGCAGCTTGGTTGCCCTGACGGGCCAGGCGGATCTGTTGGGCTTCAGTCACTCACTTTTCCGGAAAAGTCGTTTCATATAAAATACACCGGCAGGGACCATTTGGTTCCCACCGGTGTATTTTATACTGCAATTTTGTTTAGGATACAGTGCAACTGCATCCCGCTCGCAATGCAACTGCTCGCTAATAGTCTTTAGTAAGTCAATGTTTTGGGGTCCGTCGAAACGCGCTTGCGGAAGACCCAATACGTCCAGGCCTGATATGCCAGGACAATAGGCGTAAAAATCAGCGCTATGATGGTCATGACTTGCAGTGTGTACGCGCTGGACGAGGCGTTGTAGATTGTCAGACTCCACTCGGGATTGAGTGTGGAGATCATAACGCGCGGGAACATGATCATGAAGGCGGTCGTCAGTGTCAGCGCAACGGTCACGCCGGTCATGGCGAAGGCCCAGCCAATCATCTTACGGTTGAGGAAGGTGCCTGTCAACAGCATGGTGATGAAGCCCGTGATTGGGACAACACCGGGGTTCACGCCCAACTGGTCCAAGATGTCGGTGAAGAAGTAAGTTGAAACAAGCAGTGTCAGGGTCAAAATGACCTGTATCAGCCAGAACTTACGCGCAAAGCTATGTGCACGCTCGTGGATCGTGCCCTCCGTTTTCAGGTCGAGGAAGATCGCGCCGTGCAGCAGGAAGATGCCGATGGTGCCTACTCCACCGAGCAAACCGTAAGGGTTGAGCAGTGTCCAAAAAGTGCCGGTATAGTGCATGTCTGCATCGATAGGCACTCCGTGGGCCAGGTTCGCGAAGGCAACGCCCAGCAAGAGGGCTGGCAGCAGGCTGCCGATGAAAATGCACCAGTCCCATAAGCTGCGCCATTTGGGGTTGGCGTCTTTCGAGCGAAACTCGAAGGCCACTCCGCGTACAATCAACGCCAGAAGCAACAGGAACAGGGCAGGGTAGAAACCGCTGAACATAGTGGCATACCAGTGCGGGAAAGCCGCAAAGGTTGCGCCACCCGCGGTCAGCAGCCAGACTTCGTTGCCGTCCCAGTGCGGGCCGATGGTATTGATAATGGCGCGCCGTTCGTTATCTTCCTTGCCCAGGAAGGGCAGTAACATGCCGACGCCGAAATCGAACCCTTCCAGGAAGAAGAACCCGACCCATAGGATTGCGATCAAAATAAACCAGATAATCTGCAGAACTTCGTAATTCATATCTGCCTCCAATTACTCTTCAGCGCCAAGCAGCGAGGGCGCAGCTTCTTCGGATTCGTGCATGGCGGCTTCTGTACCTGCTTTGGCGAACTTGGCCAGCAGGTATACGTCAGCGACCATCAGCGCGGCATAGATCAGGGTGTAGCCGATCAGGCTTGCCAGGACCATGCCCGGGCTGAGCGGCGAGACCCCATCGGTAGTTTTGAGCAAGCCCTGTACGATCCACGGCTGGCGGCCAGTCTCGGTCAGAATCCATCCGCTGGAATTGGCGATGTAGGGCAGGGCTATCATCAGTGGCAACCACTTCATCCATTTCTGCCGTTTTTCCGGCCAGTCTTTCAAAACCAGGTAAAGACCGTAGGCGAAGACAACTAACATAGCCACGCCCGCTGTGAGCATAATACGGAAGGACCAGTAAGTGATGACCATCAGAGGAACGTAATCACCAGGCCCATATTTTTGCTGATACTCTGCCTGGATATCGTTCACACCGCGCACCTCACAGGTGAAGTTGTTACAGGCGATGAACGAAAGCAGGTAGGGCACACGCCACTGCCAGACCAGGTTTTTACCGGTCAGGTCGCCGATGGTAATGATCGAAAACGAAGCAGGTTGTTCGGTCTCCCAGAGCGCTTCGATGGAGGCCATTTTCATCGGTTGGGTCTGCATCAATTCCTGTCCCTGTGTGTGACCGGCCAGAACCACACTGATGATGCCGATCATACCGATGATGGAAGCCATTGTAAATGAGCGTTTGTAAACTTCTGTCTCATTCTTGCGCAGCAAATGCCAGGCACTGATTCCGATGACGAATGACGCAGCTGTAGCAAACCCGGACGATATGGTGTGCCAGAAGAACAGCCACGCCTTCGGGTTGGAGATCAGAGCGAAGAAATCGACCAGTTCGGCGCGCCCTGTGGCGTCATTGATTACATAGCCCACCGGGTGCTGCATCCAGCCGTTTGCGATCAGGATCCACAGCGCCGATAGATTCGAGCCAATCACCACCAACCAGATGGAAGCCAGATGCACCTTTTCAGGCACTTTACCTTCTCCGAAGATCCACAACCCCAGGAAAGTGGATTCGAGGAAGAAGGCCACCAGAGCTTCGATCGCCAACGGCGCGCCAAAAATGTCGCCCACGTAGCGGCTGTATTCCGACCAGTTCATGCCAAACTGGAACTCCTGCACGATGCCGGTCACCACGCCCATGGCAAAGTTGATCAGGAACAGCTTGCCCCAGAACTTGGCCATGCGGTGATAGCCCTCGTCCTTCGTGCGATAGTATTGCGTTTGCATGATGGCAACAAACCAGCCCAATCCCAATGTAAGCGGGACGAAGAAGAAGTGATAGATGGTCGTGATGGCAAACTGCCATCTTGAGAGCAGGACAACGTCCATTGCGACTCCTTAGAATTGTAGATTTTTCGTCACAAATATTTTATATTAAAACAAGGATAATTGACAGTTTCTGTTTGATGATTGGTGACGTCCCTCCCAGGACTAAGCCTCCTTTTCTCCGCTTCCCCCTACGCCTCAGCCTGCTCGATGCTCAACGGAACCACCTCTGCCACCGATCCTGCTTCCCGCGCCAATTCGTTGAAGGTGGTATTTTCAAGTTCCTGGAGGATCAAAGCCTGCAAGCGTGCCCAGCGGCAGCGGACAGGACAACTACTATCAAAGAGACATGTCCCGTCCCCGTGTAAACATTCTGAAACAGTAAAGTTGTTTTCGAAATGTGTCACCACCTGGCGCAGGTTAATCTCGCTGGACGGGCGCGCCAGCTTCAAACCGCCCTCACGGCCGGGAAAGGTGAGGATGAATCCGCCCTTTGCCAAGCCTGCTACTATGCGTAGCGAGAACGCCTTTGGGATAAGCATTTCCCGCTGGATCTGTGAGGTGGGTAACAAGGCCTCGTCCTCCTGCTTGGCGAGGGCCAGGATAACGCGGATAGCGTAGTCGGTCTGGCGGTTGATGCGGATCATAGATTCTTAATACTTACACAATTGGGAGAAGTTGCCGAAAATGAGGGGGAACGGGTGACACCCATTCCCCCTCATTTTCGAGCCTCTTGCTAACAGCACATATTAATATTTACCCTTGTGGTAAACCTTTACTCTTATTGTAAGCATTTAGAAGTTATTGTAATGTGTTATTTGTCACAAGTCAAATGTGGTACTTTGGGAATTTCCGCCATAGATACCCAAATCTGGGCTTTTTCACCCCGCCGAACTGCAGCGGGACTAACGGCGGAGAATCCCACAGAGCCTCAAATATGATGGGTGTAATAAGTAAGAGGGTTGGTTATAATTAAGTATCATGACCGAAACACGCGATGCAGAAAATCACCACCTATTCGGTGGAATCCTGTGCCTGGATTTTACAAATACGCTGTATGGGCATGCCAACCCTATCCATGAGTATCTTATGGATTATCGTGACGTAGTTTTATGGAGCCGTCACGTGGGTATTCTGGATCCGGATAAGGCCGAGAATTTGCTGTCGGAATGGGAACAGATACCGGTCAAGTTCGAAGCGGTCTTTCGTCGGACGATCCAACTGCGCGAAACGCTCTATCGGATCTTCGCCAGCCTGGCCCATGATGAATCCCCGCAAAACGATGACATTACTCGGTTACACCAGGCCTGGTTGGAGAACGAGACCCATTCACAATTGGTCCGAACGGGGTCGGGATTTGAGTTGGAATGGGAAGATGGGGATGCGATAGAGTCCATGCTCTGGCCAATCACGCGTTCCGCAGTAGAGTTGCTGACTTCGGATGAGTTGAAGCGTGTCAAACAGTGTGGCCGCTGCGATTGGCTTTTCGTTGACCGCAGCCGAAACCGAAGTCGACGATGGTGCTCCATGAATGCCTGTGGAAACCGGATCAAGATGGCGCGCCGGTATGAGCGTGAAAAACAGGGGACATAAACCCAGCGCGTTCTTGACAAATATCTCGAAAAAAGGCTAAAATCACACTATCAAAAACGTTTTTGATAGTGTGATTTTGTGTTGAAGTATGGTTTGAGATTGTGTCTTTGATCGTCAGCTTGGCATCAGGATAATTTTTATAGTCGGCATATGGACTTTCTAACCCATATTAACTTTAGGAGGTTGATGATGAAAATCAGGTTCCATTTTTGGATAATCGCTGTGCTCAGTGTGTCCATCACATCTTGTGCGGCACAGGGGCAAGGTGAAGTTGTTTCAACCAGTATGCCCACTCTGGCCGCTCCGGATGAAAGAGAGCTTACCTCCGTCTGGCCGGCGCTCTTGCAAGTGACTCCCCTTCCATATGCCGGCCCACTTCCATCTTCCGACAACACTGCTCTGGATGGAACGTATGCCAAATTTGATCCGAACCCACCGCAATGGTGGGCCTGCCTGCGCTGCGCAGACTATCGACCGGCTGGTGGCAACTGGCGCCTGCAGTTCGACCGGGGTGTGATGCGCATCTACTATGAAGTCACCGGTTGGCATAGCCTTGCTTCGTATCAGGTTATGGGCAACCGTTTGTACCTGTTCAACGACCCGTATTGCAAAGAAGCCACGGGGGAATATGTCTGGGAACTTGTGGATGGAAACTTGAATGTAAACGTTGTAAACGATCCCTGCTCGTTTGGACTTCGGGGCAAGAATTTGAGCGAGTTTTCATGGACAGCCTGTGCCGCAGATGACAACGAACCACGCGGCTGTACGGACCCTGTGCCTGTTACCGTTTCTGAACTAGTTCTACCCAACGGGCTTACCGTAACCGTCCATAAGGCAGATGTACGCCTGGACGACACCAAAACGCCCGATAAAATTATCAATGCTAATGGAACAGACACATCCCTGCCAGAAAGCGTGCGTGTTTCATACAGCGATGAGAGTATGCTTTACGGAGTCAATCGCGTGCTATGGCAAGAAAACGACTGGATAGAAATGACATTTGGTGAACCGTTTACAAGCGTTGGGGTGCAATTCCGCGGCTCTTATGTCATCGGCTGGGCACGTGTCCTGTTTGATGGGCAGGAGATCTGGCGAGGTGATACAGCCGAGATATGGTCTGAGCTAAAAGTGCATGGTGGGTATATCGAAATTATAGGATTTGGACCTGAAGAACACACCCTGCGCGCAGAGCGTTTGGATGTAGATAGTCGTCCAGTAATGGTGGCATTTTTCGGGCTTATTGACATTCATAAAAATCGGTTAACATAGCAGGATGAAATGGCAACCGAAAAAGCTAACGCGAGAACAAATGGCAGAACGCCGAGAAGAAGGTAGAAAGCTGTTGGAAGACGGAGGAATGAGTCAAGCTGAAATTGCACGACATCTGGGGGTAACCAGAGCGGCTGTGAGCCAGTGGAAAAAACAACTTGCTGAAGGTGGGCGGCAAGCCCTGCAAGCGCGGAAGGCGACTGGCAGGCCGCCGAAATTGAACGAGGCAACCAAACAGGCATTGATCGAGAAACTGGAAGAAGGTGCTATAGCCGTTGGCTTTCCAACAGAGCAATGGACCCAGGCTCGGGTGAGGAAGGTGATCAAGCGAGAATTCGGTGTGGTCTATCATCAGAATTACATCAGCCGTCTATTGGATGATCTGGGTTGGAGCGTGCAAAAAGTAGATCCAAGGGCGATGGAGCGAGACGAAGAGCTGATCCGCGCCTGGCTGAGTCAGGACTGGCCCCGGATAAAAAAAAGCGCGGAGGCTCGGCGCAGAGATCGTGTTTGAAGATGAATTTGGACTTTCCTATGCAGAACCGGTCAGTTTTACCTGGGCTCCAAAAGGCGAAACTCCGCAACTGAAACGGATCACCAAATTCCGCCGGGAAATCTCGACGATGGTCGGTTTGACAATTTCGGGCAAGATTTACAAACGGCATTTTGAAGGCTCGATCAATGCCGAAAAACTGCTGATTGGATTGGAACATCTTATGCGCCAAATCAAAGGCCCGTTCATCTTGATCTGGGATCGATCTCCTACTCATAGAGGTAAAGTCGTGAGAGAGTTTTTGGAAAACCATCCGAATATCCATGTGGAATATCTGCCAGCCTATGCACCTGAACTCAATCCAGAAGAGTATTGCCACGGAAATGTCAAGCGCCATATGAAAAACGCTGTTTTGCACTCAAAGGATGAAATCCGCAGTGCTTTGGATCGAGGCTTTGCTCGGTTGCGCAAACGACCAGATACTTTGCTCGGTTGCTTTCAACACGCAGGCTTGAAGGTTAACCAACTTTGGTGAATTTCAATAAATAGTTCAGCGGAGGTCTATCTGCGGCTCGGTGAAGGCAGACCTCCGCTGTTAAGGTTAGGCAAGCATTTGTTTTAACTCACCCATAGCCTGTTGCGGACTTTGGAAGTGGATGCCGTGCATGCCAACCTCTTGACAAC
>JBAVJG010000030.1:0-9184 GCA_049687655.1 Anaerolineales bacterium
GGATTGGTGCCGTAGGTGATCATCGGTTCCAGGGAGGAGGCATCCAGCGTGACGGATTTGTCGTAGACGGCGTCCTCGTCGCTGGGCAAGGTTTTCCAGTGCGCAAGCGCTTTTTCCCATTCAGCACCTTTCGGGGCATACTCTCGCCCGGATAGATACTCAAATGTGTTGTCATCCGGGGCGATCATGCCCGCCCGTGCGCCGCCTTCGATGGACATGTTACAGATGGTCATGCGTTCTTCCATCGATAGCGAGCGGATAGCTTCACCCGTGTACTCGAAGACGTGCTCAGTCCCACCGCCAACGCCGATCTGTGCGATCAGAGCCAGGATGATGTCCTTGGCAGAAACGCCGTAGCCTAGTTTCCCGTCCACACGCACTTCATAGGTCTTAGGCACCCGCTGCAGCAGACATTGGGTGGCCAGCACGTGCTCGACTTCGGAGGTGCCGATGCCGAAAGCCAGAGCGCCAAAAGCGCCGTGCGTGGCAGTATGGCTGTCACCGCAGACGATGGTCATGCCGGGTTGGGTCAGTCCCAGTTCGGGGCCGATGACGTGGACGATGCCGCGTTTGGGGCTATCGAGTCCGTAGAGCGAGACTCCGAACTCGGCGGCGTTCTTTTCCATTTGGCGGATCTGTGCTGCAGCGATGGGGTCCGCGATCGGCAGAGATGGGTCGTGCGTGGGCGTGGAATGATCCATCGTGGCGAAGGTCTTGTCAGGGCGGCGGACTTCCAGTCCACGCTGGCGCAGGCCGGTGAAAGCCTGCGGCGAGGTCACCTCGTGGATGAGGTGCAAGTCAATGTAGAGGATGGCCGGGGTATCGGGTTGTTGGGCCACAACGTGCGAATCCCAGACCTTTTCGAAGAGAGTCTTTGGCATAGTTTTTTTGAACCGCAAAGAACGCGAAGAAAAACTTTTTCCTTTGCGCTCTTAGCGCTTAATGGGTACCTGTATCGGTCGAATCATCGGCTGGAGCAACAGGAGCAGGCGCAGGGTCTGGGGTGAATCCGCTGAGATCCCAGCCGGAGGGCATCGTGTTGGGTTCGGGGAACGGGTCAAAGATCGGGGTTTCAGAAACGTTTGGATCTTCATTGGGGGTAGACATGATGATTTCTCCTTTTCAAATCGATTGTCATTGCGAGGAGGGCTTCAGACCGACGGGGCAATCCCCTCATTACGTAAGATTGCTTCGGGCTTCGCCCACGCAATGACAGTTGGTTACCCAACCAGCATGACGCCGAAGTCAGTCTGGACGGGATGAGCACCTTCAGTTTGCGAGATGATGAGTTTGTTGAGCGCATTGATATACGCTTTAGCGCTGGCAACAATGATGTCGGTATCAGCGCCGTGGCCGCCATAGATACGACTGTACGGAATTTCCCTTTGAGCGTCCATGGTCTGTTGACCATTCTCACCTTGAACACGCACCGTTACTTCTCCAAGAGCGTCGATACCTTCGGTAATAGCATGGACACTGAACTCAAGAAGCGTGTTTGGCGTTTTGACGATGGAATTGATGGCCTTATAAGTAGCATCCACGGGGCCGGTGCCAATGGCAGCTTCAGTACGCACTTTGCCGTCGGGGCCCTTCAAGCGGACAGTAGCTGTAGGCATGCCCATCGTCCCGCAGGCAACCTGCAAACCTTCCAGCGAATAGACTGAGAGCGGCTGGTAGAACTCATCAGCGATCAGGGCTTCGAGGTCAGCTTCAGTGATGACCTTCTTGCGGTCAGCCAGTTCCTTGAAACGGGTGAAGGCCTGGTCAAGTTCGGTATCGTCTAGGGCATGGCCCATTTCAGCCAGTCGTGCGCGCAGGGCATGTCTGCCGGAGTGCTTGCCCAACACCAGGTTGGTCTGACTGACACCTACGTCTTCGGGGCGCATGATCTCATAGGTCTGGTTGTTTTTGAGCATGCCGTCCTGGTGGATGCCGGCCTCGTGCGCAAAGGCATTCGCGCCGACGATGGCTTTGTTGGGCTGCACGCTGATGCCGGTGTAATTGCTGACCAATTTGCTGATACGTGCAAGTTGTGTGGCGTCGATGCCCGTTTCCAACCCATAGACCGGGTGGCGGGTCCGCAGCGCCATAACAACTTCCTCGAGCGAGGTGTTGCCCGCCCGTTCGCCGATGCCGTTGACAGTCACTTCGGCCTGGCGTGCGCCCGCGCGGATGCCCGCCAGCGCATTTGCCGTCGCCAGCCCCAGGTCATCATGGGTATGAACTGAGATGGTGATCTCCTCGCTCATGCCAGGCGTGTTCTCAATAATGCCCGAAATCAACGTGCCGAATTCTTCAGGCATGGTGTAGCCGACCGTGTCCGGGATATTAAGCGTGGTCGCGCCCGCCTCGATGGCCACGCCCAGAACCTCGTACAGGAATTCCGGGTCAGAGCGACCAGCATCTTCCGGGCTGAACTCCACATCCTTGCACAGGGAGCGCGCATGCGACACCATTTCACGCACGCGCTCGACCACCTGTTCGCGGGTCATATTGAGCTTGTGCTGCATGTGGATTTCGGAGGTTGCCAGGAAAGTATGGATGCGGGGATGCTGCGCCCCTTTGACCGCTTCCCAGGCTTTTTCAACATCGCCCCTGGTAGCGCGTGCCAGTCCGCATATGATCGGAACCTTAGCCTGCTCCTGACCCTCAGGCGGGTTGCCAATCTCCTCCGCGATGCGACGTACGGCTTCCAGGTCATCGGGCGAAGCAGCGGGAAAGCCCGCTTCGATAATATCCACGCCCAGGCGGGCCAGGTTGCGGGCCACTTCCAACTTTTCCACAGATGTCATCGTCGCGCCGGGGGATTGTTCGCCATCACGTAAAGTTGTATCGAAAATTCTCACATAGTTGTTAACCATAAAAAGTTCCTTTCAGGAAAGAGAGTCTAGATTGGAGAGTAGAGATTTGTAACTGCTCTCCAGTCTTTGATCTCTAGTTCTCTTCCTTCCAATTCTCAGGTCGCAGCGAACGGACCGCCGCACCGGCCTGCCACATCTCCGATTCACGCATCACTTTCAGTTCTGCGGTCAGGTTCTCACGATAATTCGGGTCACTGTTCTTATCCAACACCACGCGGGTTTCCTCGCCATCTACCACGCTTTGGTACAGCTCTTCGAACACAGGTGTGACCGCATCCCGGAAGCGCGGATGCCAATCCAGTGCGCCGCGTTGGGCCGTGGTGGAGCAGTTGGCGTACATCCAGTCCATGCCTTTTTCTGCCACCAGACGGATAAGCGACTGTGTCAATTCTTCGACGGTTTCGTTGAAGGCCTCGCTGGGGCTGTGACCGTGTTTACGCAAGGTGTTGTATTGGGCTTCCATCACACCGGAAAGCGCGCCAATCAAAATGCCGCGTTCGCCGGTCAGATCGCTATAGACCTCGTTTTGGAAGGTGGTGGGAAACAGATAACCTGCGCCGATAGCGATCCCTAACGCGATCGTGCGTTCTTCGGCTCGGCCGGTCGTGTCCTGGTGGACGGCATAGCTGGCATTGATACCCGAGCCGTCCAGGAAGTTACGGCGCACACTGGTGCCGGAACCTTTGGGCGCGACTAATGCAACATCCACGTGTGGCGGCGGGACAACGCCGGTCTGGTCCTCGTAGGTGATAGAGAAGCCATGTGAGAAGTACAGCATGTCGCCTTCGTTCAGCGTTTCCACGATCTTCGGCCACTGCGAGCGCTGCCCGGCATCCGAAAGCAAATACTGGACGACCGTTCCGCGCTCGGCAGCTTCTTCGATAGAGAAGAGCGTATCACCAGGAACCCAGCCATCGGCGATGGCTTTGTCCCAATTCGGGGTACCCTGGCGCTGCCCAACAACCACTTTGATACCGTTATCACGCATGTTCAAGGCCTGGGCCGGTCCTTGTACGCCGTAACCAAGCACGGCTACGACTTCGTTTTTGAGTACTTCTCGCGCTTTCTCAAGCGGAAATTCTTCGCGGGTTACGACGGTTTCAACGACACCGCCAAAATCGATTTCTGCCATAAATAGTTTCTCCTATCAGTCCGCGCCCAACGCAGCAGTTTCTTTCGGACGCCAGCCGTTACCGTTGCCATGAGCGCCCGGCGTGCGGCGGATTCCAGAATGCTCGCCGCGGGTCATTGCAACCTGTCCTGTTCGGACCATTTCCAATATTCCGAGGGGACGTAACAGTTCGATCATGCCTTCGACCTTATCCTCAGTACCGGTGGCTTCCACGATAACGGAATCAGGCGCCACGTCTACGATGCGAGCGCGGAAGATGGATGCCAGACTGTTGACCTCGCTGCGCTGTTCGGGCGTGGCTTTGACCTTGATCAGAGCCAGGTCACGGGTCACAGAGGGTTCGCGCGTGACATCTTGCACGTCGATCACATTGACCAGCTTGTACAGGTTGGCTTCGATCTTGTGGGCATCCACATCGTTTTCGCAGTGCGTCACAATCGTCATACGCGAGACACCAGATTTTTCTGTCCTCCCCACTGCCAGAGACTCGATATTGAAATTCCGGCGTCGGAACAGCGAAGCCACGCGGTTCAGCACACCCGGTTTATCTTCAACTAATGCGATAAAAGTGTATTGCATTTTTCTCTCCTATCTTTCTCTATCGTCCTGAGCGGACGCCACGCTTTTGCGGCGGTAGTCGAAGGATATTTTTTACCAGCTCTACGACTACACTCAGAGACACTTATGCTGCGTCCCTCACCGGTCGTCTCAACATCTCATCCAGCGCCGAGCCGGCAGGCACCATTGGGAAGACCGCTTCTTCCTTCTCAACGCGGAATTCGAGCAGCACCGGTCCAGGTGTTTCACGCGCAAATTTGATGGCGTCCTGAACCTCTTCAGGCTTAGTCACCAGTCGGGCCGGGATACCATGAGCTTCGGCGATTTTGACAAAATCTGGCGTACGCATGTCCACCGCCGAGTAGCGTTTCTCAAAAAAGAACTCCTGCCACTGGCGCACCATCCCCAGGAAATTGTTGTTCATGATAGCGATCTTAACATTGGCGCCTTCCTGCATAGCGGTGGACAGTTCCGCCTGCGTCATCTGGAAACCACCGTCACCAACCACTGTCCAGACTTCTTCGTCCGGTTTTGCAAACCAGGCTCCGATCGCGGACGGCAGGCCATAGCCCATCGTGCCCGCACCCCCGGAAGAAAGCCAGCGTTTGGATTTTTCCATGAAGTAATACTGAGCCGCCCACATCTGGTGTTGGCCAACGTCCGTTGTGACAATTGCACCGCCTTCTGTGGCCTCCCACAGGCTATGGACCAGATGCGAGACATGCAGCTTGCCGTCTTCCGGCCAGCTCATGATGCTGCGTGCATCCCCATCTGCCTTCCATTCTCCGATCTGCTCCATCCACTCTTCGTGTTCGTATTCATCGACCATCGGCACCAGGTCGGTCACTACAGTCTTCAGGTCACCGACCAGCGGAACGTCGGCTTTAACATTTTTATGGATTTCAGAGGGGTCGATCTCAATGTGAATTTTCTTTGCGCCGGGTGCGTAAGTGTTAAGCGTACCTGTCACGCGGTCGTCGAAGCGCATCCCGAAAGCCAACAACAGGTCGGCGTTCTGGATAGCCAGGTTGCAGTGCGCCTCGCCGTGCATGCCCATCATCCCCAGGCTGAGTTCGTGCGAAGCCGGGAAGGCCCCCAGGCCGAGCAGGGTCATCGCCACGGGGGTATTGGTTTTGACGGCGAAATGCTGCAATACCTCTTCCGCACCCGACATCATGACGCCATGCCCACATAAGATGACCGGCTTTTTGGCACTCTCGATCAGTTCCACCGCCTTCTGCAAGTCTGCTTCCGGCGCGTGCCAGGGCGGCTGGTAACCCGGCAATTTACAATCCGGGGGATACTCGAATTCGGTCTGCTCGATCTGGGCGTTCTTGCAGATGTCGATCAGCACAGGACCCGGTCGCCCGCTGCGTGCAATGTAGAAGGCCTCGCGTACTACTTCGGCGATCTCATTCGCGCTCGTGATCAAATAGTTGTGCTTGGTGATCGGTAGTGTGATGCCGGTCACATCCGTTTCCTGGAAGGCGTCTCCACCGATCAAATGCGCCGCCACCTGCCCTGTGATACACACCATCGGCACCGAATCCATCATGGCGGTGACAATCCCGGTCACCAGGTTGGTTGCTCCTGGCCCTGAGGTCGCCATCGCAACGCCGACCTTGCCGGATGCGCGCGCATAGCCGTCTGCCATGTGCGCCGCGCCTTGCTCATGCCGTACCAGCACGTGATGCACCGGATAGCTGAGCATGGCATCATAAATCGGCATGTTAGCCCCACCCGGATACCCGAACACTACCTCCACGCCCTCTCGCGTCAGGCATTCCCACAAAATTTCAGCACCTGTCTTTTTCATTCTCTTCTCCTTATTATTCCAGACCCTGAAGGTCTTTGAGACCTTTAGGGTCTCTTTCTAAAAATCTGTTTTTAACACTGCCCCTGTATCGGCAGATGTTACAAAATAGGAATATCGTTTCAACCACTTGCTCTGAATCTTGGATTGGAAGGGAGGCAACTCACTCAAACGTCGATTGATTTCCGCCTCGCTCAAGCGGACATCCAGCCTGCGCGCCGCTAAATCGATGTCGATCGTGTCCCCTTCCTTGAGCGCGCCAATCGGACCACCCGCAGCCGCTTCCGGTGAAACGTGCCCGATGCAGGCCCCGCGCGTCCCACCGCTGAAACGTCCGTCAGTGATCAGAGCTACCTTGTCGCCCAGACCCTGTCCCATGATGGCAGACGTGGGCGAAAGCATCTCCTGCATACCAGGTCCACCTTTCGGGCCCTCGTATCGGATGACGACCACATCGCCAGATTTGACCTGACCTTCCAGGATGCCTTTCAGCGCCTCATCCTGCGATTCGTAGATGCGCGCCGGGCCACTGAACTTCATCATTTCCGCGCTGACGCCGCCCACTTTGACGACCGCGCCGTTGGGCGCCAAATTGCCAAACAACATTGACAACCCGCCGGTTTTCGAATGTGCATTTTCGTAGCGATGAATTACGTCGTCATCCTGAATATCACAACCTTTGATCGATTCCCCCAGTGTCGTCCCGCTGACCGTCATACGGTCAAAATGAAGCATACCCGTGCTCCACTGGATCTCGTTCAAAATGGCCGGGATGCCGCCTGCCCGATGCACATCTTCCATATGCCACTTGCCTGCTGGTGAGACTTTACAGATGTGTGGCACTTTGTCAGCCACGGAATTGATGCGCTCCAGCGGGTACTCTACGCCCGCTTCATGGGCCAGCGCCAGCGTGTGCAGCACCGTATTAGTCGAGCCGCCCATTGCCATGTCCAGCGCAAAGGCATCATCGATGGCCTCGGAGGATACGATGTCACGCGGTTTTATGTCGCGTTCCAACAGGGTCAACACCTGTGATGCAGCCTTCTTCGCCAGCGCTTCACGTTCCGGGGTCTTGGCCAAGGCCGAACCGTTGTAGGGCAGCGCCATTCCCAGCACTTCCATCAGGCAGTTCATTGAATTGGCCGTGAACATGCCCGAGCACGATCCGCAGGAAGGACAGGCGAAGCGTTCCAATGTGGTCAAACGCTCTTCATTAATCTTGCCAGCCGAGTAAGCGCCTACGCCCTCGAAGACCGAGATCAGGTCGATGGTCTCGCCTTCGGGGGTCTTACCCGCAGCCATCGGCCCGCCGGAGACGAAGATAGTCGGGATGTTAACCCGCATCGCTCCCAGCAGCATCCCGGGGACAATCTTGTCGCAGTTGGGGATGCAGACCATGGCATCGAACCTGTGGGCCTCGATCATTGTCTCGACGCAATCAGCAATCAGCTCACGGGAAGGCAGCGAGTACTTCATACCCAGGTGACCCATAGCGATGCCGTCGTCCACGCCGATGGTGTTGAACTCGAACGGCACACCACCCGCAGCCCGCACCGCCTCTTTGACCAGTTTGCCAAAATCCTGCAAATGGACATGTCCGGGCACGATATCCACATACGAATTGACGATGGCCACAAACGGCTTGTTGAAATCATCGTCCTTCAAACCAGTGGCGCGCAATAGTGCGCGGTGAGGGGCTTTATCAAAACCTTTCTTGACAGTATCAGATCGCATAGTTCCTATCTTCCCCCTCTCCCTTCCAGGGAGAGGGCCGGGGTGAGGGTTAGGGGATGGGTAAAAAAATCGCCCGATTTGCTCGGGCGGCTCCTATTTTCTATTCCAGGTGTGTTTTTTTCTATCTGTCACGATCCTGACAAGGCCAACCACAAGCGGTCTCTCCTTCGTAAGAAGGAGGAGGATAATCAGGCTAATGACAATCTCAACAATATGTACGAAATTCATTTCGGGCTTCCTTTCTAAACAAAAAAGCCGCCCGGTTGGGCGGCTTATGTTTCTCTAAGCTGGTGTAGTTATTTCACTCTCACCGCTGCCATCCCAACCGTAAACTGGTCCTTAAGAATAAGGACCGAAATAATAACGATAAGGACGAGGCTGGTGAGAAGAGTTTGCATAGTTTGTCTCAGGTTTCGCCCGATTATAGGACGTTTCGGAAATAAGTCAAGGGCAAATTACGACAAAGTTGGTTTGTTTATGTAATTGTTATGTTTCGTCCGGGGAAAATTTTGAAAGGATGTGCAATGGGTATACCACTACCAGAGAAGAAATATTGTTGCCTCTCAAAACATTTTGACATACACTTATGCTATGAAAGTCGCCCGCTTCGACTTCGACCTCAGCCTGCAACCATTATTGCAACGAGACTTGCGCGGACATCCTGTGGACCTACGTTTCCAGGGTCCGCAATCGGTCAAACATTTGATCGAGTCGCTGGGCATCCCCCACACAGAGATCGGTCCGCTGGCTGTTAATGGGGAGAGTATCGGACTGGAATACATAGTCCATGACGGTGACAGGATCGTGGTCCGGCCCGTCCCGCCTGCTGATTTAACGGAAGAACCGCGCTTTGTGCTCGATGGTCACCTGGGGCGTCTGGCATCTCACCTGCGCATGTTGGGGCTGGACTGCCTGTACGACAATGGCTATGAAGATGATGAACTGGTGAATATCAGCGTCGAGCAGCAGCGCATTCTGCTGACCCGTGACCGCTTGCTACTGATGCACAAAGTCATCACGCGGGGATATTTGCTGCGCAGCCTGGATTCGACAGAACAGCTTCACGAAGTTGTCAAAAGATATGGA
>JBAVJG010000031.1:0-3586 GCA_049687655.1 Anaerolineales bacterium
CCTATTAATTTCACGATAATCATAATGTTTCCAGTTGGTGAGGGCGGCAGAATTCTGCCGCCTTCGGATAAATTATTGTTTGTTGGCGCAAGGCATGCAGACCACTTTTCCACCCTTGATGCGTGCATAACCCTCAACCACAACCTCGCCACAAGATTCGCAAATGACCGCGTTGAAATCATGCGGGTGTGGCGCGGGCAGCTTGGTTTCGGTTACTTCCCCGATCTGGAACAGGGTATCGTCTTCTGAATCCATGATGAAGTCCACCAACGGGTCCACGAGCTTTGGATCGATTTGTGATGCTGGCACACCATTCATGCGAAAACCGATAAACTCCGATTCCTTGTTCTTCTGAATTGTTTCCGGGCGAGTGACCACGCGCACGCTGCGCCCACTCTTGCGGTCGATCAGCGTCAAGGCGAACTTGCCATAGCCCAATTTTTGGATGTTGCCCTTACCAAAGGTGCAACCGGTTGCCATCTGGATGCCATCGGCGTAGCAGGTTGCACAATGATCCTGTCCGATTTCGATCAGGGCAACCAACTGGCCGTCTTTGGCGCGTTCCACGCCCAACTTTTCGAGCGCGGCCAAACCAGCGCGCAATCCCATTGGCATGGCCGGGCACTTGTGCCCATGCAACAGCAGACCAGCTTTGTACAATTCGTTGTTCTTATCCATTTGTATCTCCTTGAAAAAATTATTTGAGCAAATCGAAAATCATTTTGACAGCGATCAGCCAGAGCAGAACGCCAATGATTTTTTTGAGTTGAGAACTCGACAGTTTGGTCTTCATCAACTGTGAGCCAATGATAGAGCCAAAGGCTGCCATCAAGGCGGTGATGCCGATGAATAACGGATCCAACCCGCCCATCGTGGCGTGTCCGAGAAATCCTGAAAGTGAGGAGAAAACAACCACCACGGCGGTCGTTCCTGCGGCAACTTTGGCATCCAACCCCATCCAATTTAAGACAGGCAGGATGAAATTTCCGCCGCCGACACCGAGCAGCCCACCGAGAAATCCTGCTACAGCCCCGACGCCTGTTCCCGCACCAATTTCGGTACTGCGGCTGAGGGCTTGCTCGCGCTGTTTGGCTTTGTAGAACAACATCATGAAGCCTGCAAAGACCAGAAAGGCTGCAAACATACCCAGAAGGATCTTTTTGTCTACGTACGGAGTCAGGCGCGCGCCCAGCGGCGAGAGGATGACGGCGGTAATCAGCACGGGCAAGCCCACGCGCAAGTTGACCAGTTTGCCACGCCAGTAGTTAATAGCAGCAAACAATAGGCTGACCACGTTGAGCAGCAGCGCGGCGGAGGTGGCTTCAGCCAACGGTACGCCCAAATAGTAGAAGAGTGGTACGAAGAGAAAAGCTGCACCGAGGCCGGCCATCGCCAACAGGCCAGAAAAAACAAAGACAAGAACCGCGCTAACAATATAAAGAGTGATGGACATTTGCTAGCCTCACACAACCAAATTGAACAAATAACCTGTGAGGATAATCGCCACACCGATCACGCCAATAAAAACGGCAACCAACTGCGGCTTGAGCACACGCCGCAGAATGATGGCTTCGGGCAGGCTCAGTCCCACCACCGACATCATAAAGGCCAGTGCTGTACCAAGCGAAGCACCCTTTGACAGTAATGCGCTCACAATCGGGATAATTCCGGCGGCATTGGAATACAGGGGGATGCCCAAAATGACTGAAACAGGGACGGACCACCAGGCTCCTTTGCCCATGATGCCTGTCAGCGCGTCTTGCGGCACAAAGCCATGAATAAACGCGCCGATGCCAATGCCCACGATAACAAATAGCCAGACTTTCCCCACTATCTCACGGGCACTTTCCGCTGCGCGATTGATGCGTTCTTCCCAGGTGAGCTTTTCTTCCAGTACTTGCATGTTGCTTTTTGGCTTGATTTCGTACACAAAGTCTTCAACATAGCGTTCCAGTTTCATCCGTCCCAGGATAAGCCCACTGATAATACCAATGGTAACTCCCGAAAGCAGATATAACAGGGCAACCTTCCAGCCAAACAATCCAATCAGCAGAACGAACGCAACTTCATTCATCAAGGGCGAAGTAATCAGAAATGAGAAGGTGATCCCCAGCGGAATGCCTGCTTGCACAAATCCAATAAAAAGCGGAACCGACGAACAAGAACAAAACGGCGTGATGGCTCCAAAAAGAGATGCCATCAGATTCCCGACACCCTCACCGCGCTTTTCTACCATCATGCGCACCTTTTGGGTGTCAATAAAGGTTTGCACCAGTGAAATCAGGAAAATCATACCGCTCAGGAGCAGGAGAATTTTCGGCACATCGTAGAAAAAGAAAGCTAACGACTCACCCAGGTGCGAGTTATGAGGAAGGGCGAGCAGACCATAGGCAATCCAGTTTGCCAGCGGTTGTATGACGTTATACGCTACCAGCCAGGCGATGGTTAACAGTGTCAATACGCCAATCATACGCCAGGGGGTTTGGGGCTTTATGGGGGTGGAAATTGTTTGATCCATAATAAATTCCTTTTAGACATATTCAAATTTACGAATAAGTATTGATAAAAAATTTCGCTTCACACGAGACTTTAGGCCTGCATCAACCAATCCAAGAGTTGTTGGTCGTTGGGAATTTTTCCGGCAGACACCAATTGGTCATTGATAACCAGCCCTGGGGTCGACATAATGGGCCACTTCATAATTTCCGCGTAATCGGTCACTTTTTCGATTTCCAATTCCAGGTTATTTTTGGTGGCCACCGCACGGACGTTCTGTTCCAAGCGTTTGCAATTGGCACAACCGCTTCCAAGTATCTTGACGTTCTTCATAATTCACATCTGTGGTTTTAATGGATTTATCAAGCCGCTATTTCAAATTGGCTGTTCATCGTTTGCTCTGACTCGGCCCTGCAATTTGGGCAAGCGCAAGCAACAGGCGAGACTCCAGGTTCCGCGGCGGGATTACCGACCATCTGACGCACGGCGTCCAATACGTTGAAAATCTCCGGGCGGATGACGCGGTAGTAATTGTTCCAGCCATCACGTCTATCTTGTACCAGGCCAGCATCCCGCAGCGTCATCAACTGCTGGGAGATATACGCCTGGCGCAACCCCAAAATGGCTTCCAGATGGCAGACGCATTGTTCACCGCCGCGCAAAATCTCCAAAATTGCCAATCGCGCCGGGTGACTGAGGGCTTTTAATGCCTTGATTTCGCTTTCGTATTCTTCCATTGTTTCACCTATATTCATAATGTTGAATATGATTGTACCTCTGTATCTGTCAAATTTAATGTGCAAAATGTCATAAAAATAGTATTATATTCATCCTTTTGAATATAATTTTCAAAAATAGATCCCCACCGAGAAGGCAGGGATCTATTTCTTATCTCACTAACTTCTCATCCGGTAGACAGGCTTCTGCTGCCGCCGCAGCCATCGCCGGGACAGGTGCGGCTTGCGGATACCAGCGCTTTTGCAGCCAGAACGCCACATTCACCAGTCCGATCATCACTGGCACTTCCACCAGTGGACCGATTACTGCCGCAAAGGCCGCGCCACTACTGATGCCAAAGACCGCCACCGCC
>JBAVJG010000032.1:0-3966 GCA_049687655.1 Anaerolineales bacterium
GAATACCCAGTATGGAGCTGACCTGAATAACACAACCGGCAGCGGGAACATCATCCTGACCGGTACGAACACCTTCGACGGCAATAGTTTCTATGGCCTGCGTGCCTACTCCAACGGGAACATCAGCCTCAACAACGTGACAGCCACCCAGAATACCCAGTATGGCGCATATCTAAATAACACAACCGGCAGTGGGGACATCATCTTGACCGGCACGAGCACCTTAAACGGTAATAATTCCTATGGCCTACGTGCCTACTCCAATGGAAACATCAGCCTCAACAACGTGACAGCCAGCCAGAATACCCAGCATGGAGCTGATCTAGATAACACATACGGCAGCGGGAACATCAGCCTGAGCGGTACGAACACCTTCAACGGCAATAGTTTCTACGGTCTGCATGCCTACTCCAACGGGTACATCAGCCTCAACGACGTGACAGCCAACCAGAATACCCAGTATGGCGCTAATCTGAATAACACAACCGGCAGCGGCGACATCACCCTGACCGGCACGAACACCTTCAACGAAAATGGCGAATATGGCCTGGTGGCCATCGCCAATGGGAACATCAGTCTCAACAACGTGACGGCCACCCAGAATACCCAGCATGGCGCTGATCTGAGCAATGCAACCTTCAGCGGCGACATCACCATGACCGGCACGAACTCCTTTAACGGCAATAGTTCCTACGGCCTGCGTGCCTACTCAAACGAGAACATCAGCATCAACAACGTAACGGCCACCCAGAATACCCAGTATGGTGCTTATCTGAATAACACAACCGGCAGCGGGAACATAAGCCTGACCGGTACGAACATCTTCAACGGCAATAGTTTCTATGGTCTGCGTTCCTATTCCAACAGGAACATCAGTATCAACAACGTGACGGCCAGCCAGAATACCCAGCACGGCACCTTTCTGGATAACTCATACGGCAGCGGCGACATTACCTTGACCGGCACAAACACCTTCAACACCAATGGAGGCTATGATCTTTATACAAAAACGAATGGCAACATCACGATCGAAAACATCACTGCCTATGGCAATGGCGGTACCAGCCTGTATCTCGATCCGCCCACAGGCAACCCGGCTAATATCACCATCAACTGCGGGAACATCTACGACAACGCCACCGGCCTCGAAGCCTTCCTGAGCGGCGCATTGACGCTCAACGGTGTCACTTTCAATAATAACGGCACCGACTTTGTCAACAACGGCGGGACGCTGGTTGTAAATCCAGATTACTGTACCCCAATCTCCGACACTGTCATTACTCCAATCTCCGGCACAGTCGTTACCCCAATCTCCGGCACAGATAAACAGAGCGCGGATGCCCCCGCCAAGCCGATCAACCAGGTCAGCGCCACAAGCGGTACGGTCGAACTCAGCTGTGAACTGTATTCTGGCACTCAACTGTCTCTGCCTAGCGGCGATTCGGTCTACTTCCCCTGCCCGATCAAGGACACGGCTACGCTGGCTGGAAGCGAAGAAACCAAGGCAGATCTGCCAGAAGGCAGCACTTTCCAATCTGGCTTCACAATCGAAGTGACCGAAAACGGAAAGAGCACAGATAAACTGAGCGCTTTTGCCACCATCTCTTTCGCCATCCCCGCAGGCGTAGATGTCTCATCCCTGGCGATCTTGTACTGGAATGGTAGTGAATGGGTTGAGCAAGTCGGCTTTGTCAGCGCAGACGGGCTGTATTTCCAGACCACGGTGGACTTCACTGGTACGTTTGTGCTGGTCAGTGTGGAATAGACTTTAGATATTAGACTTTAGACTTTAGAGCAACCTTGCGAAGGGACAAATCCCTTCGCAAGGTTTTTTATTGTGGTTTAATATCCCTATGCTTGAAATTATCCACCAGGATCAATCTATCATCGTGCTCAACAAACCGGCCGGGCTGTCCGTCCTGCCGGAAGGCTGGGACCCGGATGCAGCCTTTCTGCGTCAATTGTTGGAGGAAAAATATGGCCGGATCTGGGTCGTCCACCGCCTGGACAAAATCACCAGTGGCGTGATGCTTTTCGCGCTGACGGCTGAAGCGCACCGCGGCCTCAACCGTCAGTTTGAGAAGCATCAGGTGGAGAAGGTGTATCAAGCTATCGTACAGGGCGTTCCGCCCTGGGATGAGCGCAACGCCCGTCATATGCTGCGGACAAATGTCGGACGTAAACACCGCACCGTAGTGGTCCATAAACGCGGCAAAAACTCTGAGACGGATTTCAAGGTCCTTAAACGAGGCCAGACTGAGGCTATGATCGAGGCGTATCCGAAAACGGGACGAACACACCAGGTGCGTGCGCACTTGTCCGCGTTGGGATTCCCCCTGCTGGGCGACGTCCTTTATGGCGCATCCGAAACAGACTTGATCCCCCGCCCGGCATTGCATGCCTATTCACTTGGATTCACTCATCCTCTCTCCGGTGAGCGTCTCAATTTCATTGTAAATCCCCCGGATGATTTCCAGGAGGTGTTGAAACGTTTCGACGTTTAATGGTATGCTCTATTAATTCATTGCAACAGAAAGCTTATGATTCCCAATTTACCCACGCTTAAAATTTTACCCCTTGAACAATTGATCCTGCACGAAGATCACGATATGCAACGCAGCCTGCCGTTAGTGGAAAAACTGCGCGCGCAAGGTATTCTGCGCAACCCGCCCATCGTAATGCCGTTACCCGACGGATCAGGTCGTTATATGGTGCTGGACGGCGCCAATCGCGTCACATCGCTGCGAGAAATGGAATTTCCACATATTGTGACTCAGGTGGTAGCTTCCGACTACCCCCACGTCAACCTGCAAACCTGGAATCATGTCATCTGGGGCATGGACACAAAGAAGCTGATAACTTCCTTGAGAAAAGTGAAGGGCATTAAGCTTATCAAAGTCGATACGCAAAAATCATTCGATGCGCCCAAATACACGCCCATGCAAATTCGGTTGCCAGATGGAAGCTTTTATATTGTAGACGAGGTGCCAAGCGACCTTCCCACACACATAGATACTTTGCACCAAATCGTGAACATATACAAAACACAGGCCTCGCTGGACCGCACCAGCCAGACGCTGATCGATTCATTCAAACAAGTCTATTCAGACCTGACTGCACTGTTCATTTTTCCAAGGTTCAAGATAAAAACGGTTCTCAAGCTCGTCGCGCAGGATATCGTTCTACCTACAGGTATCACGCGTTTCACGGTCTCGCCGCGTGCGCTGCATTTGAATTACCCACTGCATGAGCTTTCCAGCGGAAAGCCGATCGAGTACAAACAAGCCTACCTGCAACAATGGGTGGAAGAACGGGTCAAGAACAAGCGTGTACGTCATTACGTTGAAGCAACTTTTTTGTTCGATGAATAAACTTCCTCCCCCATTTTCTCGTGTAGAGAAAATGGGGGAGGGCTTAGGGAGGGGGCAAAGGGTATAATCCCGCTCATGGAGTTTTTCTTTCCGGAAGACAACCTGCATCGCACACCTCCCCAGGAGACCAGAATCATCTCCCTGACGGCTGAACCCTACCAAGACGGTCGGCGCGTGCGCGTCAATATCGAGACGAGCGTGTTCGAACAAAGACCGCACCTGGAATTCACCCTCACTGATACTGAAGAAAAAGAAATCAGCACCGCCAGTTTTGTCGAACCAATGCAGTGGAAACTGGAATTCACTATGCACCTGCGGACAAAACCCGCGGACGGCCCGCTTGATCTGGAAGCAAAGCTTTTCTACCCGGACGGCCCGGAAGCTGAACCGGCTCGGGTGCGCTTCGATCTCCCCCCGCATCGGGGACTCCCCCAAACCTGATCCCGTTACCTGTCAATGCAAACCATTCGAAGAATTGTTCCGCTAATCTTGCTCGCCACCATCCTGGTTGGCTGTTCCCAACCGCTAAATGCGCCGACAGAAACCAGGGCAGCGATCACTCTACAGGCTACAGAAACAGATACACCAACCCCCG
>JBAVJG010000033.1:0-5884 GCA_049687655.1 Anaerolineales bacterium
ACGATCTCGCCGCCCCGGGTACCGGCGTGCGGGCCGAGGTCTACAATGTGGTCAGCGACCTTGATCACGTCAGGATCGTGCTCTACAACCAACACCGTGTTCCCCATGTCGCGCAGCTTCTGCAGCATTTCATTGAGCTGGTGTATGTCTCGCGGATGCAAGCCCACGCTGGGCTCGTCGAAGATGTACATTACGTCGATCAGGCTGCTGCCCAGGTGCTTCACCAGCTTGACGCGCTGTCCTTCACCGCCGGAGAGCGTATCGGTCTCGCGGTTGAGCGTCAAATACTCCAGGCCGATGTCAACCAGGTTCTGCAAGCGGCGTACCAGGTCGTTCACAATCTCTTTGGCCCTTTCATCTTTGATGTCGTTGACCACACCGATCAATTCCCCCACTTCCATCGAGGAAAGTTCGGCGATGTTGTAGCCGTTGACCTTGCAACTCAGCACGGCCTTGTTGAGGCGCGCGCCTTTGCAGGCAGGACAGGGTCCTTCGGTGAGGTATTGCGCAATCTTTTCTTGCGTTTTCTTGGAGCGGGTTTTCAGGTCACGCTCGATGTAGGAGCGACTGAAATTAGTGATCACGCCGCGATAGGTGCGGTTCATGCCATCATACTCGAACTTTTCCTCCTCACCGTAGAGCAGTAGATCCATCTCTTTATCGGTGAATTTCGCAAGTTTTTTGTCGTTGTCAAAAAAGCCGCTGGTCGGATATATGCTCTCATCGAAGATCGGCCCCTGGAGCGCGCCCTCGTTCAACGACTTGGACGGATCGTAGAATTTTTCAACGATGGGTTGCAGCTTGCGGCCGAACCCGTTGCATTCCGGGCACATACCGATTGGTTCGTTGAAAGAAAAGACGTTAGCATAGCCGACGAATGGTTCACCAAACAGCGCGAACAATTGGCGCAGCAAGGTATAGGTATCCGTAATGGTGCCCATGGTCGAATGCGAACCGCCGCCCAGGCGCTTCTGGTCCACCACGATGGCCATGCCCAGGTTCTGAATTGAATCGGCGTCCGGCTGTGAGTAGCGGGGCAGGAAGGTGCGCACCATCATGCTGAAGTTCTCATATAGCTGTCGCTGCGCTTCGGTGGCGAGGGTGTCAAAGACGATGGATGACTTACCGGAACCTGACACGCCAGTGAAAACGGTGATCTTGCGTTTGGGGATACGCAGCGTGACGTCTTTTAGATTGTTTTCGCGTGCTCCACGGATTTCGATAAATTCTTGTTTTTTGTCTTCAGCCATTAATTCCTCTTGATATCTAGTTTCTTATCTTGGCCAGATAATCGGCCAGGTTTTCCAGGGCCTGCATAGCACCCACAATTGCGCCGTATTTCACTGCTTGTTTGCGCTCGGCTGCCGTTACAAACAGCAACTGCAAAGTGACTTTGGTTTTTCCGTTCTCTTCATCAAAGGTCACGGTGGTGCGCACGGGCTCAGGCGCGTTGGCCGCGTCGGTTCCATAGTCGTAGACCAGCCTCGTTGGCTTGGTGATTTCGACGAACTCGATCTTGAATGCTTGTTCGGCGCCGCCCCGCATCGGCTGGCTGTAGCGCCAGACGCCGCCCGATTTCACATCCATCTCGTGAGTCGTTGCCCCCCGCGGTGCCCACCATTTTTCAATATGCTTTTGTTGCGTGAACGCCTCAAAGACAAGTTCGCGCGGGGCGTCAATCACGCGGTTTACGACGATTTCTCGATCTATTGTTGAGTTTGCCATCATGCCTGCTCCTTTTGGACGGTATCCAATGGCAAGGTTACAACGAATTTGTTTTTACTCATTGTGATATTCCTTTTCTTTGGCGAGCTAAAAATTTAGTAGCCGGTTAACCAGACTGACTTTTGTTCTCCTCCTGAATCTGGCGTAAGTATTCTTCCAGACGATCGAAATTTTCTTCCCAGTTGGCGCGATAGTGTTCCAGCCATTCGGAAACATCCTTCAACGGCTCGGCTCTTAGTTGTGCCGGACGCCACTGGGCCTCGCGCCCGCGCTCAATCAACCCGGCGTGTTCCAGCACCTTCAGGTGTTTGGAAATCGCCGGCATACTGATATTGAACGGTTCTGCAAGCTCCTTCACGGTGGCCGGACCCTGCGCAAGCCGCGCCAGCATTGCCCGGCGGGTAGGGTCTGCCAGGGCTGCAAAGGTCAGGCTTAGGGAGTCATTTTCAGTCATGATAGTCTCTTATTTAACTAATTAACTAAATAGTAAAACAAAACAGGCAAAATGTCAAGTCCAATTTTGTAACACTTTGAAACAAGGCAAACTTGTTTTGCGTGGATATAGAACTTTCCACCCGTAACTTTTTTCACCCTTCAGCGACATATAGGTTAGAAAGTCTCGTCAAAGACAGACTCCGAGCCTGTCGGCCCCGTCCCGCCTCCATCGGGACGGTGTGCTTTAAGGCAATCTCCAACCAACCTGTAGGGATGGAGAACAAAAGGCAGGGGGCTTTTAAGTTTCCCGCACTATTTTGAATTATTAATACAAAAAGAGCCAATCCTCATGATTGGCCTTTTTGTATCTGTGGCAAGGGCGGGGGTTGAACCCGCGACCAAGAGCTTATGAGTCTCCTGCTCTACCACTGAGCTACCTTGCCGGGCGGAGAAAATATTAACATGGTCTATTTCTTTTGTCAACGTCGGGTATTCTTAAACGGAGGTATGCAGTTTAATAAGAGAACCCCCTTTTATGAGCTACGTGAGTCCTACTAAATGAGAATTCACCAGAAACAAATCCGCAAACCCCTGTATAATTACAGGGTGCTGCGTAAATATTTGAACCGCAACCCTGAATTATGAAGGCAATTTGCCAGATATAAAGTCAGGAAAATATGCAAGATACAGTATTATAGAGGCAGCTATGAAAATTCTGGTCATAAGCAAAGACTTGATGGAACGGTCTGTCATTCAGCAAGTCCTGGAACACAGCAACCATAGGGTCACTTTTGTTGAGGATGCAAAAGATGCCTGGAATCTTATCGCGGAAGATGGCATCCGGTTTGTCATTGCGGATGCCTCCACCCAGGAACAGAGCATTCACCAGCTCACCCAACGCGTACGCAGCGATTCGAGTTTATTTGGGCATACCTACATCCTGTTGCTAATCAACAAAGGCCAAAACGGGAATCTGGTCTCCAGTCTGGGAGTTGGCGCCGACGATTATCTGAACAAGCCCGTCGCTCCGCAAGGGCTGAAGGCGCGCGTATCTGTTGGCGTGAGGATCCTGACGATGGGTGATACGCTCATCCAGGCTCGCAACCAGTTGGACCACATGGCTATGTACGACAATCTGACTGGCCTGATGAACCGCCAGGCATTCTACAAGGTCGCTCAGGGAGAAGTGGAACGCGCCCGTCGAACCTCGGAAGGCGTCAGCGTCATAGCCCTGGACGTGGATAATTTCAGAACGATCAACACAGAGCATGGGCACAGTGTAGGAGACAATGTCCTGCAAGTGGTGGCCCAGATCATTCGCGAAAAGTGCCGCCCTTATGACTGTATCGGCCGTTGGGCTGGCGACCAGTTTACGATCGCATTGCCTGGCATTGTCAGCACTGATGCGGAGAAGATCGCCAAACGCATTCTAGCCGGTGTACAGGCCAGCGAAATCTCGATCACTGATGGAGCACCTATAGAGATCAAGCTCAGCGCCGGTATTGCCTCCTCCCAGAGTCTGAACGCGTACGCCGAGATCGACACCTTTATCCAGAGCGCTGTGCTGGCTATGAGCAGCAGCAAGCAAAATGCAGATGAAGAAGTCAGCGTAGTTTTTATTTAGCCTTTGAACTATCCCATAACGCCCGCCGATTAAGCGGGCGTTTTTAGTTTAATTTGCATACTCAGGACTTACAGAGTTCACGAAGAGCTACCGAAAATAAGGTATCTCCTGATACTAAAAAATGAATTCCAACAATAGCAGCGCCAGCATGCCCCCCAGAATGGTCAGGAGAGTGTTCTTTGTTTTCCAGGCAATGAACACAGCCACAATGCCTGCCAGCAAGCGGAAGTTCGTCAGTGAAACATCCATACGACCAGAGCGGATCAACAACTCAGGTACGACGATCGCAGTCAATACGGCCGGGGGGACAAAGCGCAAGGCCCTACGCATCGTTTCCGGGACCTCGAACCTGCCCAGCAGGTAAATGAAAATGAAGCGCATCCCGAAGGTTAGCAACCCACCCAACAAGAAGACCAACCAGATATTCACTCTCGTCCCTCCAGCAATGTCCCTACAGCGATGCCCAGCAACCCGGCGAGCATCAAACCAAGTTTGTAAGGTAACTCATATGTCAGGACAGCCACCGCACCGGCCGTCAGCGAGGCGGCAATCGCGGGACGGTCCTTCAAGGCAGGAATGATGATTGCGATGAATGTAATCGGTAGCGCAAAATCCAGCGGCCAGGATTCGGGCATGGTCGCTCCCAGCAGGATGCCCACAGCGGTACTCAACTGCCAGGAGACCCACAAGGTCAGCCCGGCGCCCAGGAAGAACCAGTGCCCGGATGGATACGAGTTTTCTTTTTCGTAGTTAAGGATCGTCACAGCGTAGGCTTCATCTGTCAGCAAATAGGACAACAGCACCTTCCAACGCATCGGCAGGTCACGCACAAAGGGTGCAACCGACGCGCTGTACAGCATGTGCCGCATGTTGACCACAGCAATCGTCAACACGATCACCAACCCAGGAACCGCTTCGCTGACCAGTTGTGCGGTAATGAATTGGGCTGACCCTGCAAACACAATTGACGACATCAGTTGCGCGGGGGCAGGCGCAAGTCCGGCGCTGAGCGCGAGCACACCGTAGATCATCCCAAAGGGAGCCACTCCTATTAAAAGCGGGAGTTCGGCCAGGACTCCCGCCCAAAACGATTTCTGGTCATCCTTCATAGGCTCCTCTGTCGCAACCCCGCTAAGCATTGAAGGGGTTACGGTTCTAATGTTGTATTGGAATTCCCGGAAATCCTTCCATGCCCATATCCTGGTACATTTCGCGAATGGAGGCCTCCAACACGTTCTTGATGCGCAAACGCTCGTTGGCCGCGGGATTCTTCGAATTATACGCGATTGGGCGGCTAATTCTCACCCGATAGGATGCCAGGTACACGACTAATGGATAGAACTGCAATGACCGTCTTGTCCGTTCATAATACAACTCGCCCAATCGAGCAAAACCTTTTTTGAAGAGTGTCATCTTGTATTGTTGATCGATCTCTTTGGACGGGTCTTCGGGAAAAATCAACAGGGAATTGCCCTGAGCGAAGCAACCACCGCAATGGGTCCCGTTGCACCAAGTTGATTCGAAACAAAAACAGCCGGCCCCTCCGCAAGGTTCTCCTCTCCAGCGATTTCCCCGCCCCACAGGAAGGCTCCAAAAAGCCAGACGATCAACCGATAGGTTGTGTCCTTCATCATTTCATCATCCACCACCAGCATAAATGGACGAGAAATGGCTTCTTCCAATTTCACTATATAGGACTTACGCACATTGCGAAAAGATACCGTAAAGCGGCGAAGAATCTCAAGTTATCAGTCGAACAAAATTAACCAAACACCACAAATTCCAAGGGTTTCAACACAAGCTCCCCCTGCGGGGAAATGTCACTTCCTCCAAATAAGCGTGATTTCCCGGCCAGGCTATTTTGCTCGATGACTTTTGCAGAAATAACCTGTTCACTCTCGCTGAAGTTGGCAAAAACCACCGCCCTGTCCCCCTTATGCAGGCGGGTATAACCCAGTACATGCACATTCTCCGTCAGGATGACATCGAGGTCACCACCCGCGAAAACAGCGCGCGTTTTGCGCAAGCTGATCAGGTCTTGCAAGCTTTGGAAGACCCGCCCCTCAACGGCTTTTGGATCGCTGTGCCGGGCATAAACCT
>JBAVJG010000034.1:0-2688 GCA_049687655.1 Anaerolineales bacterium
CCATCAGGTTGTCCATCAGGCTGACGGTAATCACCCTCAATCCCGGATGATCCCGTATTAATTTCATCAGCGGGTACGAATTACTGGAATGTTCTCCCTGCTGAATGATGACAACATCCGGATTTACTTTATCAACTGCCAAAATCAACGCTTCAAAATTTTCTTCATTCGAAATACTGATCACACGCCATCCTTTTTGAGCCGTCAGAAAAAGCTCAACGGAAGAGCTCAATAGATCTTCTCGACCCCATAACACAATCGTTTTTGATCTCTTCATAATTTGGCATCCTCTGGTCGAGTAGGTAAATAACTGGAATCCGCTTAGCCAGCAATTCATATCGGAAAATATCTCAATCTAAGAATAGCGTAATTGAAATATAAATAAAATCTATCGGTGTCAACCTATGGGGATTAAAAAAAGACTATCGTGAGGATAGTCTTTTTGGTATGGGATTAATCCTATGATTAATTCTTATTGGGCTGGTCCGTGATACCGTGCTCCTTAGCAAATTTCGCCGCGACTCTACGGTCTGGCAGGTTCAGCTTATCAAGGATCGAGTGCACATGATATTTAACAGTGTTTTCAGAAAGATAGAGCTGATTCGCAATTTCCTTGTTGGTCTTCCCGGTGGTCAACTCACGCAGTACATCCAACTCTCGACGAGTCAATTTCGCCAGGGAAGCGTCTCCCAGACGTTCAGGTTCTTTCGTACGAGACAATTCTTCCATTAAACGCAGAGTCATAGATCGTGAGAGCGCACTCTCACCCTGTTGCACCGACCTGATGGTGGTCACCAGCTTTGAGGGGCTCATGTTCTTTAAAAGATATCCTTTCGCGCCACTACGAATGGCAGCGAATAAATCTTCATCCTCCTCGGACATCGTCAGGAAGATGATTTTGCAATCAGGATGCTCAACAAGCACCTTGCGGGTTGCATCCGCTCCAGTACCATCCGGGAGGACAAAGTCCATTAATACAAGATCGGGTTTCAATTTGCGAACAACTTCCACAGCTTCTTGTACCGACCCTGCCAGGCCCGAAACTTCAATATCTGGTTCCAATTGAATAATAGAGGCCAGGCCTTCACGGAAAAGAGCGTGGTCATCAACAATAACAGTTCTGATCATATGTAATACCCCGGTATTACAGTTATATGAAATAAATCATTTCTTCTCATATGGCAAGGTAATTTTTATTCTAGTTCCTTTATTGGGGACAGTGTTTACAGTAAAGACGCCTTTCAAAGACTCTATTCTCTCCTTCATGAATTTTAAGCCAAAATGGTTGCGAACCTGGGTATCATCCAGACGAAATCCGCGGCCATTATCCGCGATCGTCAAATCTAAATTCACATCCTCCCAAATCAACTTCACAGATACCTGGCTGGCACGTGCATGTTTTTCGATATTGCTCAGGGCTTCCCGAAAAACAAAGAATAGCTGGCGCACTTGATTGGGAGATAATGGTCTCGGCTCGCCCTGGCTCGACACTTCCACCTTGAATGACGATCGTTCTTCGATCTCATTAGCATATTGGATAAACAAAGGAAGCGGGTCGGCTAAACCTCCCGATTGCAGTACTGTCATTGTACCCCGGATCAAATCATAGGACTCGTTTGTCACCTTGAGCATATTGGTGATTTCTGACTTCAAATCTGATTGAGTTGTCAGGTTCGTCTCAGACAGATGATCCAACTTCATACGCAGGTAACCGATATTCTGTCCAATAGTATCATGCAGATCCCGTGCGATCTCTAACTGCATCGAATGAATCGTTTGGGTCAGCATATTTTCCTTCTGGTCTCGTTCCCTGATTTCCTTTTCAGTCTGCTTTCGGCCGGTGATGTCACGGTTACTAACGCGACGCCCCAGGTAATGATTATCTTCTCCAAACAAGGGACGACAATTATGTTCGATCCAGTGTTCACTTCCATCCTTGGCAATAATGCGGTATTCCACACTGCTTATATCAGCCGTCTCGTCATGAACCAATTGATGGTGTTTTTTATAAAAATTGTGGTCGTCCGGGTGAACGATGCGCGCCAACAAATCCGAATCAGAAATAAAATCTTCAGGCTTGTAGCCTGTAATGCGCTCACAAGAAGGCGAAATATATACGATCTTGCCTTGCGGGTCTACCCACTGTTCACAGTCATAGGTCCAATCGACAAGCGTGCGGAATTTTTGTTCACTCTCGCGCAGAGCATCCTCAGCTTGCTTGCGTTCGATAATATCCCACGCAAAATCTGCGAAGGTTGAAACAAGTTCTACATCGTTCTCTGTGAAATCCTGCGGTTTATTGCCCACACCTAGCGTTGCTACAATTTGGCCGTCACGCAAAATAGGAATAACCATTTCACGAACGATCGAAGCATGCCCCTCCGGTAATCCCTTGCGATGTGCCAGCGAAACATAGTCATTGTGGATAACCGGTTTGCGCTGACGAATGCAATCTGCCCAGACACCAGCCTCATCGACACTATAATGGCTATCTTTGCCCTCTGCCGTGCACATGTTCTTAAGCGTACTGGTAGACCAGGCCTGCAACACTATTGTATTTTGGTCCGCTTCGACTGAATGATAGAAACTAACTGTACTGCCGGTCAAGACTTCGATTTCATCCAGCGTTAATTGTAGCAATTCATCCACAGTATGTGCAACCGCAAATTGCATCAATCGTAGACGAAC
>JBAVJG010000035.1:0-3554 GCA_049687655.1 Anaerolineales bacterium
AACTGCGCCAGCAAGTCAGGATCGGTGCCCTCGCCGGTTTTGTATCCGTCAAAGAGATCGTTGCGGAACGACTCAATGACGTGGTCGAAGGCGCAGGCGATGTGGGTCACGTCCGGACTGGATAGTAACAGGAGCAGGCTCCTCAGGAGTCCGAGCGTGGCACCCACCTCGCGGCCATCTGGGGCTTTCTTGGGTGGCGCCCCGAAGTGGTTGCGGAACAATTCGTAGGTACCGTCTACCAAATGAATCTTCATGCAGGCTCCTTGTTTATCGCCCGAAGCAATCAGTCGTCTTATGCGCAATTGTCTCGGGCCAACATACTGGCATTATTTTATCGGGCAGGCTGGTATCGTTGATATGTAACGCCGGTTGGAAGCGCGGAGGTTTCGATCAGTTTCAGATTGAGGCGCTTCCCTTCAGGGAACAATCGTTTGCCGATGCCGAGCACAAGCGGATAAACGTGCAGGGCGTATTCATTCACCAGGTCGTTCTCTATCAGGGCATGCAGCAAAACGCTGCTGCCATCCATAAGGATGCTTTTGCCAGGCTGGCTCTTCAACTTGCGGATTTTCTCGATCACATCGCCGCTGATGAGGCTTGAGTTCCGCCATCTATCTGCAGATTTCAATGTATTGGAAACAACATACTTCTTCATATTACTAAACGGATCTTCAGCAGGATTAGGCTCGAATGCGGCGGCATGGGACTGCCAGGTCTTGCGTCCCAGCAGCAGTGTGTCGGCTTCAGCAAAAATCGAACCGAAATGGGCACCAATATCATCATGCCAGTACGGGAGCGTCCAGCCACCGTGCGTAAATCCGCCAGCGGTGTCTTCTTCAGGACTGCCCGGCGCCTGGATCACACCATCCAGGGTAATGAACTCGTGAACAATAATTTTTCTCATGGGTTCTCCTTTTTTGTATCAGGTATTGACCCTATCATATGGCGGCAAGGAGATTTTGTCTTGTAAAAAAACGACATCATTCACTTGATTTGATTTGGCGATTTGTGCCGGGGTTTGACCGAGCAGGCGTAACACCGAACGGGTGAGATGAGACTGGTCGAAATATCCGGTTTGGTAGGCAGCTTCAGAAATGGGCACACCGCTTTGCAGGAGCGATAATGCCTGCCGCGCCCGTTCGATCTGTTGAATGGATTTATACGTCAGCCCCGTAACATGCAGGAAGCGGCGTTGGATCGAACGCAATGAGAGAGCCTGTGTTTTGCCACGCAGCACATCCTCCACTACTTGATCGTGTGCCAGCAGGTCTTCACGAAGCAATCGATTCACAAACGGTTCCACGTTTTCGAAATTAGGGATTTCCCACGTGTCGCCAAAGAGATGAAACGAATTCTTTACCGTTTCAGGTAAATGGATCTCTTCATCTACAAGTTTCTTCGCTGGCAAATGTGGCATGTACGTGCCATGCTTGAAGATGATTCCCAGAAATTCGGCATCTTCGGGAATGGGCGCTGGCGAGGCTTTTGTTTCGGGTCCGCGAAGGCTCAACGTGACCTTCCCCCTTTGTTTTGTGACGACCATCTCCCACTGCGTCGTCGCAATAGATGTAAACGAACCACCACCAACACTACGCGTATGATAGATGGCTTGAACGAAAGGGGAATCTGAGGGTCTTGTATTGAAATCAGATATCACTAAAGGTATTCCTGCTTACCTATAAAGTCCCTTTTATCTTACACCTTTTTCCACACAGATGCATATTTCTTTCGATATTTCAAATCTGTTTCTAATTCGATGAGTTCCAATGCCTTCTCTTTGATCTCGCTAGAAGTGGTGGCATCATAGAGATTGCGCAAATCCACGACGATATCATAGCGAATCAAGGTGCAGTTTTTCTCGCTAATACACTCATGATATCGCTGTTCCAACCCTTTTACCACTAAATGCTGTGCATTTTTGCCCCCCAGTCCCACCTTCCAAATGGATTGAAGGCAATGCCGTGCCGTGACAAAGCGCGTATCTTTCGTGACGTTGAGCAGTTTTTCGAAATCTTTGAACATTCTACCCTTCGGGTCGCTTTTTGCAAGGTTGGCAAGCACCTGCGATGAGATCGCGCGGACATGGTTATCCTTGTGCGTCAAGCCTTCGATCAAATCATCCCAGGCCTCATATGCCCAGTCGACGGGCTTTTCGGTGACCTCCATCAGGAAATGATAGGCTTCATTTTGCAAACTCCCATCTTTCGAGCGGATATTGTCCAGATGGGCGCGGATGGTTTTATCCATCTTGCCTCCATTTTTCTTTGACGCGCGAAATGACAGTCCAGTGGCCTCGAGCGCTTCACGGAGTTTTCCAAGCGCATTGGGACCCATGCCGTGCAGTTGCAAAAGTTCTTCTTCGGTGACTTCTGTCAATTGTTTTATACTGGTAATCCCGGCGCTTTTGAGGGCACGTTGTGCTGGAGCGGCTAATATTGGGAGATCGGTCATGGAATTTTTACTCCTGCTCGTAGGCTTGCTTCAATCCGTCGATCTCGATTTTCTTCATTTTGAGCATGGCGTTGATAACTCGTTTTGACTTGATCGGATCAGGGTCGCCTGTCAACTCGCCCAATTGCTTTGGGATGATCTGCCACGACAAACCGAACTTGTCTTTGAGCCAGCCGCATTGACCTTCTTCTCCACCATCAGCGGTCAGTTTTTCCCATAGCTTGTCTACTTCCTCCTGCGATTTGCAATCAACGAAGAAGGAGATGGCTTCGGTGAATTTGTACTCCGGGCCAGCATTGAACCCGATGAATTCCTGACCTTCGAGTTCGAAATTTACAGAGGATGCGATGCCGTTTGGCCCAGGGGTGACTCCCAGAACCTTTGAGTTTTTGAAAACTGAGACGTACAAATTCATGGCCTCTTCGGCCTGATCGTCGAACCATAGGAATGGGGTAATCTTTTTCATTTCTAAAATCTCCTTTGTGGATACCATTAAATCCCGGCCAAAACTTCATCCAGGCGTTCGTAGCCTTCGCGGACGCCGCGTTCCATCCCAGACTGGAGCATGCCGTCGCGGTCATCAACAGATTGAAAGACGGATTGAATCGTGACCTTCGTCCGACCGCCGGGCAATTCCTCGAGCCGCATCGTGTCTAGTGTGACGTGTCCACGCTCGGGCAGTCCTTCGAATTCAAAGGTCTGGATCATCAGCTCTTCAGACATTTCGTGGAACGTGCCGTGAAAGCCAAATTCGTTGCCCTGCGGGTCTGTGTGAATGTAGCGGTATTTGCCGCCACTGACCGGCTCGAAAGTTTCCAGCTTCATCTCGTAGCCGCGCGGCCCCAGCCACTGGACATACAGGTCCGGGTCGGTGTGGGCCTTGAAGACCAGCTCGCGGGGCGCGTCGAACTCGCGGGTGATGAAAACTTCCTGGACCCCGGGTTCGGCAGTGACGACGGTTTGGTTCTTCTTTTCCGACATCTTATTTCTCCTTTTCTTGCATACCTTTTAAAACTTGGTCGAGACGATCGAACTTCTCGCTCCAATATTGCTGGAAGGGCGCGATCCAGTCGTAGATGGGTTTGAGACGCTCCGCGTTGAGG
>JBAVJG010000036.1:0-7418 GCA_049687655.1 Anaerolineales bacterium
TACAAAGTAAGGAGGCCAAAGTGGCAGTGATCGAAGATGCGGTAGTGAAAGTTGAGGATTGGAAGGGGAAGGATGTTTCCATTGTGCCTCTTTCAGGTGGACTGACGAATTCAAATTACAAAGTGACAGTTGACGGAACGCCATTTTTTGTACGCGTTCCCGGTGAGAGCACGGAGCTTTTGGCCGTTGACCGAGAAAATGAACATTTCAATTCCAAAGCGGCTGCCGAAGCTGGAGTCGGACCGGAGGTGCTCTACTACCTGCCCGAGTACAAGGTGATGGTTTTGGAGTTCATTGATGGGATAACCATGACGAAAGATGCGCTCAGCGCGCCTGGTATGCCGACTCGTATGGCGCGGGCGATCAAAACACTTCATGCGGGCCCGCGCTTCTTGACAGACTTCAACATGTTTCGCCTCACGGAGTATTATCTCAAACTGTGTGAAGAGCGCGATATCCTCATCCCTGACGGGTATCTCGAACGATTGTCAACCATCGAGAAAATCGAAAAAGCAATGGCGGTCAAGCCATTGCCGACGGTTCCGTGCAACAATGACCTGCTGGCGGAAAACTACATTGATGACGGTAAATCGTTGCGCCTGATCGATTATGAATACAGTGGGAATAACGACCCGTGTTTTGAGTTGGGCAACACTTGCCAGGAAATGGAATTCGACGAAGAACGCATCCGGGAAGTCTGTGCAGCGTATTTCGGCGAAGCATCGGATGCGATGATCGCGCGCATGAAGTTGAACATGATCATGTCGGATGTGGGCTGGGGGCTGTGGGCGGCGATCCAGGAGAAAATCTCGACGATAGAATATGACTTTTGGGGCTGGGCAATTGAAAGGTGGGGAAGAGCGGTGGAAAAAATGGATTCGGAGGAGTTCCCTGGCTGGTTAGAAGATGTCCAGGGATAGACTGATATTCATAGGGCTTACGCACATTGCGAAAAGATACCGAAAATAAGGGGGGCGTGCTGCCCACGCCCCCCCTTATTTTCGGACTTGCTCCGTATTTTTGCGTAAACCCTGAACCTTAAAATTATCGCAATAGTTTGCAAACCTTTGCGCAATTTGCTACAATGAATTTGCAAACTCAATCAAATCCTTTCAAATAAATATGACCGTTTTTCTCCCAATAGATGAGTAAAAACCTTATCCCTGCCCAACGGCGCAAGTTGATCCAGGAATATCTCACCACTCACAAAATCGCCAGCATCGCGGATTTGGGTGGGATTGTTGAGACGTCTGAAGCGACTATCCGGCGCGACCTGGAATGGCTTGAAAACGAGGGCCTGCTGGAGCGAACGTACGGGGGAGCCATTCTCAACCAGCGCATAAACCTGGAGTCAGCTTACGAACAGCGTGCCACCAGCTATCCTGAACAGAAACATCTGATCGGTGAGCACGCTGCTTCTTTAATTGAAGATGGGGATATTGTCTTTATCAACAGCGGAACTACTACAGCCCAGATTTTTCATCACCTCCCAAAAGAAGCCAATATAACCGTTTTCACTAACAATACGATTGCCGCATTTGAGATCGGCGATGATGTCGGTTATGAGATCGTGCTGCTGGGCGGGAGCCTGAACAATAAGGTTAATGCGGTGACCGGTAGTTTTACGGTTAACAATCTCTCGCAGATTTATGCGGATAAAACCTTTTTTGGTGTGGACGGAATCAGCCTGAAGTTCGGCTGCACTGTCCCAACCAATCCCGAAGCTGAGATTGTGCGCATGATGATCGCACGTACCCGGGGACTCGTGGCTGTTGTGACGGACCATTCCAAATGGGGATTGGTCTCGAATTTCGAAGTCGCGAAAGTGGACCAGATCCATAAATTGATCACAGACAATGGGATCGATGCGGGTGCCTATGATGCGCTGGTATCCCAGTCTGTGGAGGTTGTGATCACCAACCCTCAATAAAACTGACATAGAAAGGCAAGGTGAAGTTTATGAAAGACCAGGCACAAATTGTGATAATAGGCGGGGGCATTGTGGGTGCGCAGATCGCGTACCACCTCGCAAAAATGGGGCGGACAGACGTCATTCTCGTGGAGAAGGGTGATATCGCCAGCGGCGAATCGTCCCATGCAGCGGGACTGGTGACGCAGTTCGCCACCTCCCAGACCATGTTGAAATTCCGTATGTACAGCATCGAGCTATACAGTGAGTTAGGCTTGTTCGACCATGTCGGCAGTCTGCGGGTGGCCTCCAGCCCAGAACAATTGAAGGATTTCGAACGAAGTGTCAGCCGCGCCAAGGCGTTGGGATTGGATTGCGAAGTCATCGGTCCGAGCGAGGCGGTCAAGCACATGCCGCAGATCACAGACAAAGAACTGTACGGCGCGATTTACCTACCGCGCGACGGGCACCTGGATCCGTATACGACCACGAACAGTATGGTTAAATTCGCCAAAGATCTGGGTGTAACGGTCTACACTGACACGCGCGTGACCGGATTCAAGCTATCATCCAAAGGTCAAATCTCCGAAGTGGTGACAGACAAAGGCTCGATCAAGACTGAATTGGTGGTCAACGCAGCCGGGATGTGGGCGCCGCGCCTCGCCGCCATGGTGGGGCTGTATTTCCCGACTACACCGGTCGATCACCAACATATTGCCTTGAAGGCCGTTCCCGGTCACGAATTCAACGCGGAAACACCCTGTCTGCGCGATCCCGATAACCTGGTCTACATGCGCCAGGAGCAGGGTGGACTGGTCATCGGCGGCTACGAGCCTAATCCCTTTGCCCGCTGGATCGATGGCGCACCGTGGGAACACGGCGGCGACACCTTGCCCGCCGACATGGATCGCTTCGAGCAATTGCTGGAAGGTGCCATCCGCCGCCTGCCGTTCCTCGATCAAGCCGGCATCATCACGCTGGTCTGTCATCCCGGCGCATACTCGCCCGACTGCCAACCCATTCTGGGACCGATGGCAGGCGTGGACAACATGTGGATGGCAGCGGGATTCTCGCTCAACGGCTATGGCGGCGCAGGCGGTGTTGGCAAGCTGATGGCCGAATGGATCATCGGCGGCGAGCCGACCATGAATGTGTACTCGTACAAGGCCACGCGCTTCGGGGATTACTACACAGATCCCGTCTATGCCGGAGAGCGGACGCGCGAGAGCGTCAAATATTACTATCGCCTGCGTTTCCCCAATGACGAGCATGAGTGGGCACGACCACACCGCGTCAGCCCTGTCCATTCACGATTGCAGGAATTGGGCGCGGTCTTCGGCGAGAAATTCGGCTGGGAACGTGTCAACTATGTCATGCCCGGCAAACCCTGGCGGCGCATGGGCGAAGACCAGCGTAAATGGGGCTGGAACAAACCGCCATATTTTGAACGTATTGGACAAGAACACGAGAATACGCGCGAGCGCGTCTCGTTGTTCGATCTGACCTCCTTCGGCAAGATCGAAGTGAGGGGGGCAGGCGCACTGCCGCTGCTCCAGCGCGTGTCCGATAGCAACATGGACAAACCCATCGGCTCGGCTATGTATACGCAGTTCCTCAATCCGAACGGCGGTGTGGAAGCCGATCTGACCGTCACCCGCCTGAGTGAGAACCACTTCTGGGTCATTACGGGTTCGGGCTTCATTGCCAACGACATGGCCTGGCTGAAGATGCACGTTGACGAGGCGGACGGCGAAGTCAGCATCCGCGACATCACCGAAGAATGGGCCTGTCTGGCATTGTGGGGTCCAAAGGCCCGGGAAGTGCTTGAAAAGATCACGCCGGCTGACCTCACGAACGAAACGCATCCGTACCTGATGACGAAGAAAATTTCTATCGGGGATGCAAAAGTCTATGCTCAACGGGTCAGTTATGCCGGTGAAATGGGATGGGAATTGTATGTTCCATACAACCGTGCCACGCCGGTCTGGGACATGCTCATGGCAGCCGGCCAGGAATTTGGTATCCAGGTTGGCGGCTACAAAGTGCTCGACTCTCTGCGCTTGGAGAAGGGCTACCGTTACTACACCGCTGATGTGACCCAACTCGAAACACCCTATGAGGCAGGCTTGGGCTTCTGTGTGGACTTGAGCAAAGATGACTTCGTTGGCAAGCAAGCGCTTGTCAAGCAGAAAGCAGAAGGCATCAAACGCAAACTATGCACTTTCGTGCTGGATGGCGATGATTTCACACAAATCTACGGCGGCGAGGCCGTTTATCACGACGGCGTCCTTCTCTCGCGCATCCGCAGCGGTGGATACGGTTACACTCTCAAAAAGAACATCTTCTATGCTTATATGCCCACAGAACTGGCAAAGGCCGGCACACGCGTCGAAGTAGAACTGATCGAAGGCCGCTATCAGGGCGAAGTAACCGGGACAGTTCTGTTCGATGCCAAAGGTGAAAGATTGCGCACATAAGTTTCCCGTGGGTCGAGTGGACGTCGCTGCATGTCCAAGGCCACTCAACCAATTGCCTCCATTTGAAATAAAAGTGTTATTAAGAATGGAAAACACGTTTGGACAATAAACCTTCAACTCCTCCCGCTTACGTTGGCTTCGGCATGCTCACGCCGGTCATGATCCTGGTTGTGGAACAATTGCCTGAGCATAATACCGGTGCGCTCATTAAAGATGTCAGTGAATTTGTCTTTGACGATGCCGCCATCATCGCCTGCCTCTTGCGCCAGTGGGACGTACCGGCAGGCATGATCGGCACCGCCGTTGGGGATGACACGCGTGGCCGCAACTTGGCCCAGCAACTCAAAGCGTGGGGCGTGCAAGGGAAAGTCCGTTTTTCGCCAGACATCAAGACCCCGCTTGAAGTGGACATCTCCGACCAGACCGGAGCGCGCACCTACTTTTGGCAGCGGGAAGAACATGTTCTGGCCACGTTGGAAACCGCTGATTTGTCCCTGCTTCAAGACGCAAAAATGATGTATGTGGACTGGTACGACGGAGACCATATCGTCCGTGCCATGGATGAAGCAAATCGCTTGAATGTGCCTGTCTTCCTGAACCTGGAACATGCTCACACTGATCCCGCTCTGCTTGAACGTTATGCAGGGCGGGCATTTATTTGCCAGGCAGTCACGGATGCCGCACAGAAGGATGAGAGCGACCCGCTGGATGTGGCCCGTAAATTGATCCGGCAGGGCGTCGAGACCGCCATTATCACGCTGGCGAGCGAGGGTAGCTTAGTGGTTTCCGCGGACGAAGCCATACGAGTTTATGCACCCCAGATGGCGGCAGTGGATGGCTGTGGCGCAGGCGCGACCTACTCCGCAGGATTCATCTTCGGACATTTACAGGGCTGGAGCCTGGAAGACTCCGTTCGTTTTGCGACCGCGGCTGCTTCTCTTAAAGTGACCAGAGCAGGCCTTGAGATGTTTCCGTTTGAAGAGATCAAAGCCCTGGCAGCCAAAGTGGAAATTGAAAGGCTGGCGATCCCTGCCAGCGATTAAATTTTTGGAGGTATTTCTTTGTTTACATTTGTAGAACTCCTGACTCATAAACAAGTTGAACGCGTTCACCAGGTTTCGCTTGAAATCCTGGAAAACGTCGGCCTGCTGGTGCGGAATGAAAAGGCACGCGCGATTTTCACCAAACACGGCTGCATGGTCGATACAGAAACGGAGATTGTCAAGTTTCCACGGGTGGTGGTGGAAGAATTCCGTTCCATGATGCCCTCGAAGTTTATTTTCCGGGGCCGCGATCCGAAATACGACCGCACCCTGCCGGAGGATGGCCCGGCCATCGTAACAGCCAGTTCAGCACCCGATATCGTGGATCCAGTTACAGGTCACGTAAGACGCGCGCGCACAGACGATATCGCCCGTATCGCTCGTCTGATCAATGAACTGCCCGGGTACGATATTTTCTCCGTTTCCACTCTGGCCGATGATGCGCCAATAGAAAAGCTCGCGCTCTACCGCCTTTACCCTGCCTTGAAACACTGTCTGAAGCCGATTCGCATGAACAATAGAGACCTGGCAGAGGCGCAAGATATCCTGCGGCTGGCTTACATGGTCGCCGGAAGTGAAGAAGCTTACCGCGAGCATCCGTTCATCACGCATCATTTTTGTCCGGTTGTCTCGCCGCTGACCATGGATTTCGATTCGACCGAGATGCTGATCTACTTCTCTGAGAATAAGCTGCCGGTGTATCCCAGCATCGTACCGAACGCCGGGCTGACCTCGCCCATGACGCTTTCCGGAACGCTGGCACAGTGCAATGCCGAATTCCTGTCGGCGGCTGTGCTGATGCAGATGGTGCAGGCAGGCACGCCGCTCATTTATTCCACATTACCAACCGTGGGCGATATGCGCACCGGCGCGTACGCTTCGGGCGGTATCGAATGCGGCATTTTGCACATGGGTTGCGCACAAATGGCCCACTTCTATGATGTGCCCTATGGCGGTTACATTGGTCTGTCCAACGCCAAGATTAACGATGCGCAGTCCGGGTATGAGACAGGCCTATCCACCATGGCGGGCGTACTGGCCGGTATGGATATGTTGAATATGGGCGGCTTGCTGGATGCATTACAAGCATTCGACTTCGCTAAAGCAGTGATCGATGATGAAGTTGCCCTGATGTTGAAACGTGTCAAACGCGGCTTTGAGTTCAGTGAGGAGACCCTGGCGCTGGACGCGATCGCAGAAGAAGGTCCGGGTGGCACCTTTATGACGAACATTCATACGATGGAGCGCATGAAAACCGAAGCTATCCTCCCGCTTGTTGCAGACCGCGACGCGCGTCTGACCTGGGAAGAGAAAGGCGCTATGGATGCGCATGCGCACGCTATGCAGCGCGCCCGTGAAATCCTGGCGAAAGAACCCCCGATTCTCATTCCCCCGGATGTTGATGCACAAATCCACGCGGAGTTCGAAGGTTTGGTCTCCGGCGAATTGGAAATGCCTGCGGGTTGGTCAATGCGGGACGAACCAAAGACTCCGCCGAAGAGATTGCGGAGAGTGCGGAGATAAAAACAAGAACTCTGCAATTATTGGGACGAAAGGATAAGAGATGAAACTATATTTTGCAACCGATGTGCACGGCTCTGAAATCTGCTGGAAGAAATTCATCAGCGCCGCCAAGTTCTACGAAGTGGAGGTTCTTATTCTGGGCGGCGATATGACTGGCAAGGCCATTATCCCGATCATCGCGCAAGGCGGCGATAAATACAAAGTCACCCTGCTTGAACAGGAGTCTATCCTCGAGGGCCAGGAGGCGGTAGACCATATGGCCGCTACCATCCAAAACCGTGGATATTATCCCTACGTGACGACACCAGACGAAGTGAACGAAATTTCCTCCACCCCGGGCAAATCCGACGCGCTCTTTTTGGATATGGTACTTGCCACCCTTAACCGTTGGATGGACTACGCTGACGAAAAACTGGCCGGAACAGGCATTCGTTGTTACGTCTGCCCGGGTAACGACGATGTCTT
>JBAVJG010000037.1:0-8103 GCA_049687655.1 Anaerolineales bacterium
AGTTTCTATATCGGCAACCTGAAACCCTCTAGCAAATCGGCCCAGGAATTGCGCGATATGGGTATGCTGGATATGGCGACATACACTCAACTCCAGGCCGCAGACGCTATGCGCGATGCAGCCCAGAACCCCAGCGGTGGCGCTGGCCTGACAGCCGGTATTGGCGCCGGTATGGGGGTTGGGGATGCCATCCGGCAAGCCGTCCAGCAACGACCGGCTGAAGCACCGGGCGGCGTCCAGGCTGTGAAATCCAGTATGCCAGATGTGATGACACCTTCAGAAGCTGCTGAAGTGCTGCGCGTGTCGGAAGAAGACGTGATCGCAGCCATTGACGCAGGCGACCTGAGAGCTCGCAAGCTAGGTAATGCCTACCGCATCAGTAAGTCGGCGCTGGAAGAGTTTTTGAATGGTTAGGATCATTTAAAAAGCAACAAGTAAAAAGGAGTCTGATAGGATCAGACTCCTTTAACTTTTCGCCATTATTCACGTTTCTTATACAAATATTCATTTAGCGCTCAACATTTCATTCAACATAGGACTTACACAATTCGTAGGTCCTGCAACAGCGAAAGAAGTTTTCCGTATAATTTACTACAGAGTACTGCGTATACGGAAATTCCCAAAGAACCCTAAAATCTTCACCACATTGATAGCATTTGCACGAAAATGTTTAGAGACTTATCAAAAAGCAGTAAGAGTATTTTACACACAGGAGAAATCGCTTGCCCCTCTGGCTTGAAACTACCATTATCATCCTAACAGTCTTGACCATGTCATTCGGGCTTTTAGGCCTGATCATCCCCATCTTTCCGGGGAACGTCGTGATGTGGCTGGCTGCGCTGGTCTATGGTTTAGTATTCGGTTTTGGCAGGCTGGGCGGTATCATGTTCGTCATTATCACCCTCCTGATGCTGGTAGCCGTTGCGGCTGATAACGTTTTGATGGGCGCCAAAGCCCGCGAAAAGGGGGCTTCCTGGGGCTCGATCATTCTGGCGTTGACCGCAGGCATTGTCGGGACAATGCTTCTCCCGCCTATCGGCGGTCTCATTGCTGCTCCACTGGTACTTTATCTGATGGAACGACAACGCCTGGGAAATGCAGATGAAGCCAAAACGGTGGTCAAAGCCTTGCTGACTGGTTGGGGATTAGCCTTTATCGTACGTTTTGGACTTGGCGTAGTGATGTTCGGGCTGTGGGGAATCTGGGCTTATTTTTCATAATTACTGTGTGCTGCGTAAACAACTGAACTCAAACACTTGTTTTTTCCGGTACAAACCGGTGCAAAATTCGTTTATTTATGCAAGAAGCAGTAGGATTTGCGCAGTTCGCAAAAGGGTACCGAAAATAAGGAGGGTGTGCTGCGCACACCCTCCTTATTTTCGGGGTTCTCTCATTTAGCTGCGTAAGTCCTGTTAATCTCAAATTCAGAGAAAGCTATTTTGCTATTCCAAATCAGACATCACATCCGGGATGGCTTCCAACACATCGCTGGCCAGCACCGAGGCAGTCGAGCCGTACGCATCGGCTGCCACCAGCCCGGCCTGCGCATGGATCCAGGCCCCGGCCACCGCAGCGTCGTATGCATCCAGGCCTTGCGCCATCAGCCCTACGATCAAACCGGCCAGCACATCTCCCGTCCCGGCGCGCGCCAATGCAGGCGAGGCCACCGGGATCACGGTCGCGTTTCCGTCCGGGTCCGCAATAACGGTAAATGCACCCTTCAAGACCACCACATGACCCCACTCATGCGCAAACTTTGTAGCAGTACCGATGCGATCGGCCTGGATTTCCTGTGTAGATAATCCGGTCAAAATTCCCATCTCACCAGGGTGAGGAGTCAGCACTGCAGGCGCGGGCAGGGATTTGTGCCAATCGTGGATCTTCACTAACAGTTTCAACCCGTCCGCATCGATGACCATTGGGGGAATTTCAGTGACATCTTCATCCTTTTCAGTTTCCTGCTCCTGCAAGAACCCGATCCTACCGGCGGTCTTCTTCGGCGCCGCCTCGACTGCCAGCAAATCTTTCAAAAAATCCTGCGTGGTGTCTTCCATCCCAAAACCAGGGCCGACCAGCAAAGCCGTAGCACGTTCGAAATTTTTTGCCAGCGGCTTGACGGCTTCGCGGCTAATGAATCCGCGCTCATGTGGAAGCAAAGCCCAGGTCGCCTCAGGGAATTGACCGGCCAGCGTACTATGCAGCATCGACGGGATTGCCATAGTCACCAGCCCGGCGCCCACGCGATACGCAGCTTTCCCGGACAATAAAGCTGCTCCCGTGTAATTGGCCGAACCGGCGGCAATCAACGCTGTGCCGAAAGTACCTTTATGCGCTTCGAGTGGACGTTCCGGCAGTAAGCCTGAGACCAGCATTAAGTCAGCTACTTCGATCTTGACTGCCTCTAAGGCAGGTAAATCATCAGGCAAACCGATATCTACAACATGCAACGCACCCACAAATTCAAAGGCAGGCAACACCAGCAACCCCTGCTTGACGGCCGCCATCGTGACGGTGATATCGGCTGGGATGCATTCGTCCGCAGTTTCACCCGAATCGCAATCTACACCCGTCGGACAATCCACTGCGATGATAAAAGGAGATTCATCAAGCACATCTAATACATCATTGACGGCCATCAGCAGTTTAGCGACATCTTTCTTCAGGGGCAGTTTGATGCCTGTTCCCAGCACACCATCCAATAACAAATCTGAAGTTTCGATAAAGGTCGCCAGCGCATCGAACTTGTCGTCTTTATCGGCAAAGAGGATTTCGCCTCCGGCACTCTCCAGTCGCTTGACATATTCGTCCGTTTTACGTTTGATCAGGTAAGCGCGCGTCCGCCAGCCGTTGTTGGCGAGTTGTTCCAGCGCTACCAGCGTATCGCCGCCGTTGTTGCCTGGCCCGACGAGGCCAAAGGCTTCGAGCTCTTCTAGTTCTCCAAATAATTCAAGAATGACTTCCGCCAGGCTGCTCCCGGCGTTTTCCATCATCTGGTCATAAGACAAACCATTGGCATCAGCTTCTTTTTCAATTGCCAGCATCTCAGGGACAGTTACCAATTTCATGCGATACTCCTCCGCAAATTTTTATGGCTCTTTGGAAATTACTAGGGTAGGTACCCGGATTTGGGAACCATTTTTATTTGATTGTAACAAGCTTGTGTAAGAGGAAAGTATGAAAGTCGATTTCAAAATTAAACTGCAAAAAGGCAAAGATCACAAAATTTTTATGGTTTGTCTTCGTTAGGACTTACGCTGTCCGCAAAAAGGTGCCGGAAATAGGGGCTGCGAGCGCCGCTCGCAGCCCCTATTTCCGGTCCTCTCACAGTCAACTGCGTAAATCCTGTTCGTGTATTTAGCGTGCTTTGCGGTAAAACTCATCCCCACAAATCCTTTACAACATCTCCCAAACCCAAAGCCTTGAGTTTCTCTCTCGTCGGGCGGCCAGTGCCCGAATCCCAGCCGCGCGCGGCGTAGTAGGCCTCCAGCATCTCATCAAATGGGATCACGTATCCTTCCGCGCCACCTTCCCCTAACGGTTCCAGCAGGGGCTTGGGCAACTTATCATTTTCGCGCGTCAATCCCAGGCGGTTGTTGATGGCGCGTTTCAGGTTCCAGCCGCGCTCGCCGCAGCGCATCATTTCGTCCACACTCCACTCAAGGCCGCAGGCTGCGTTGATCAGTCCCACCTGCGTTACCGGCGAGACATTGGCGAAGATGCACATCACCAGTGAGTTATAGACCGTACGCCAATCCTGGTGTCGGGCTACGTTGGCAGCCTTCGCGGCACCAGCGTGCCGCGAAAAATATCCGATTCCTGCCTCATCGTTCGTATTACCCCAATCCACCATGAAGTAATCGGACTGGTTATGACAGGCACCACGTGGGCTGGTGGCATATACCAGCGCCATCCCGGAGACGCCACGCGGGTCGTGATAGGCCACTTCTAGCCCGTTGACCTGTACCGCTTCTTCTTCCTTCCCGAAATAACGCCCCAGGAAGCGCGAACCATGCGCCAGTACTTCGCCGATACCTTCGCGCTGTACCGTGAGGTGGATCAATTTCTCGATAACCTCAACATCCCCCCACTTCAGTTCAAGCCCACCAACATCCTTCGAGCTAATGACACCCCGCTCATACAGATAAAATGCCAGGCCAATCGTATTTCCTGCGCTGATAGTGTCCATACCGTAACGGTCACATAACTCGCCAAGCCGCGTGATAGCTATCAGATCATCCACAAGGAGGTTGGGCCCAAAGGACAAAATCGTCTCGTACTCAGGGCCTTTACGGCGTGCGCCGTCATCGAGCTTTACCACCCGCCCGCAGGCGATCACGCAGGCGTGACAGGCGCTGGTCCCGCTCAGGATACTCTCCGACATGTGCGCACCGGAGACATTATCCACCTCCTCAAAACTACCCTTATGATAATACTTGCTGGGCAGCGCACCCAAATATTCCGAATAATTGGCCGCGCTGGCAGTACCCAATTCATGCATGACCTGCGACTGATTGTCCTGCTTCAATGCGCGATTGGAGGCCGAGCGCACACTCGCATACACACCAGAACGCTCGAGTGGAAGCGTGCCTTTCTTGCCATAGACGGCCACCGCCTTGAGCTTCTTGGCGCCCATGACGGCACCTAAGCCAGTCCGACCGGCAGTACGTCCATGGTCACAAAAGATGCCGGCGAATAGAACACCTTGTTCTCCGGCTTTCCCTATCGTTGCGACTCGCGCACCTTTGCGACCGACTTCCTCGCGGACGAGAGTCTGCGTCTCGTACGTATCTCGCCCCCACAGATGCGCAGCTTCCCGGACCTCGAGCCTGCCCTCGTTGATCCACAGATAAACTGGCTCCTGAATGCGTCCCGTTATCCACAGGCCATCGTAACCCGAAAATCGTAGTTCGGGGCCCCAGAATCCGCCGATGTGAGATTCAGCCCATAAACCGGTAGCAGGCCCCTTCCCACAGATGACGAAGCGCCCGACCGTCGGGCCGGCGGTACCTGTCAGTGGCCCGTTCATAAAAAGTAGCGGAGCATCCGGAGACAGCGCATCCAGGTCCGGCGTAAGTGAATCGTAGAGAAGTCGTGCAGCCAACGAGGCGCCGCCAAGGAAGTCTTTCTCCCAATTTTCAGGGATACGATATTCTTCTGTTTCACCGGTAGTCAGATTGACTTTGAGAATGGGCTGCATTGTTTGCGTAACTTACTGAATCTCTACCGTGACTTCGCGCGCACAGCGTACAAAATCCAGAACGGTGGGCACATTCCGCATCATATACCCCAGATTCCCCTTGACTTTCAATTTATTGGTCATCATGGCGGTCATCGGTTCCAGTTTCCCGGTCAGGATGGCGGTGATGTTGTTGTATTTTGCGGTAAGTGCAAAGACAGGCTCAGGATATCTTTCAGGGTCAGGGTTATAATCTACAGAACGACAGGCGCCATGCCATAAATCCAGGTAGAAAGTAAGCTGTTCTTGCAAATTGCCTTCAGGCTCGATAATAAACAACAGATCGCCCTCCCACTTTTTGGCAATCTGGGCATATTTTTCATCCGAATTCAATTTTTCTTCCAGGCCACGTAACCATTCTGATGATGGAAATTGTTCGCTCACACCTGCCTCCTGATATGAAGTAGAGTAGCGAATTTTACCATTTGGCAGATAAACAATGCAAAAAAAGGCTCCTAAAGGACTTGCAAGAAACGTAAAAATAGTCTATTCTTAAATTTAGTATTGTGAAAAATGGTTCTGAAAGGAGGAGCTGCCTTAACATAAAAACCCTTGAGAATCCCAATACGAAACGCCCAATAAGACCTAAATATCACTCGGAGGAGAAAATGAAAAAAACTATCACGATCGTCAGCCTGATGGCTATTGCCGCTATAGTCCTTTCTGCCTGTGGGGGCGCAGGCGGGCCAACCGCGGATAACCTGCTAGATGACATCAAAAATCGCGGCTACATTCTAGTCTCGACCGACCCCAACTATGAGCCACAATCATTCCTGAACACTGATGGCAGCCGTCCGAATGACACTTCCTGCCCATCTGACGCCCTGACAACCGCCGAAATGCAGGGCTTCGATGTAGACGTGGCCATCGCTATCGGCGATGCCCTGGGCGTGGAAACCTGTTTTGCCACCCCCAACTGGGATATCATCACTGCCGGTAACTGGGCTGACAAATGGGACGTCAGCGTCGGTTCGATGACCATCACAACTGACCGCCAAAAAGTGCTCGACTTCTCTGTGCCATACTACTACACCCCGGCCGTGATTGCTGTTGGCGCTGATTCCGAATATACTTCGCTCGATGACCTGGCTGGTATGGCACTCTGTGCTGGCGCTTCTACCACCTATGAAGTCTGGCTCAGCCAAGGCGACATGGGTCTGCCCGCATCCTCAATTTATGCGCAGCCCCCGGCCGACATCACTGTCGTCCCGCTGGACACCGATCAAGAATGTGCCCAGGCGCTGGCTGCTGGCCGTGAGGACTTCGCTGGCTACGTCACCTCCCAGACGGTTGTGAACGCCAACATTGCCGCGGGCTTGCCCGTGAAGCAGCTAGGCACAGCAGTCTTCTCTGAAGACCTGGCAGCTTCCTTCGACAAATCCTCGACGCTACCGACCGACTCCTTACGCGCCGAAGTTGACAAGATCATCTCAGGTATGCACAGTGATGGCACTTTGACCGCTCTGTCCATGAAATGGTTCGAAGAAGACATCACCATGGCACCCACCCAATAGTCTCTTCATGCTTTTCTGGAAGCGGCTCATATGAGCCGCTTCCAGAGTTTTTTTCAAGCAAGAATTCAAGTCCCGCAACAATCTAAAAATGTGGAGCGATTGGTAAATATTCAGCTACCCCAACGCTTTCAAGTGGTTGCGGCACGAGGGAGTTGCAATGGCGCAAAACAATACAAAAATGCCGGTAGAAAAAGGACTTGCTGACCAGCTTTACGAATTACAGCAAAGGAAGAAACGCACCTTCAACACCAACGTTGCCATTTCCTGGATCGTTCTGCTTTTATTCTTGCTGTACCTTTTTAGCGGTACAGCATTATCCATTGGGGGCATTCAACTCAAGACCATACAACTTGACAAAGACTTTATCCGGGAGAATGCTACTTTTGTTGCTAGCGGTGCTGGTGTCACAATTGGTATCTCTTTACTTTCCATTGCTCTGGCTACAATTCTGGCATTGCTGGCTGCTCTTGGCCGGTTATCAAAATTTCCACCCGTTTACGCGCTCAGCACTTTTTATGTGTCTCTCATCCGTGGCACACCACTATATTTGCAAATCTTCTTCTTCTTCCTTGCACTCCCGCAGTTGGGCATCATTTTGCCCGGACTTTGGGCTGGCGTTCTGGCACTGGGACTCAATTACGGTGCGTATATGAGTGAAATTTTTCGCGCCGGGTTAAGCTCAGTCGGCAAAGGCCAACGCGAGGCAGCCATCGCCATCGGCATGACACCGCAACAAATGATGGGACGCGTTGTCATTCCCCAGGCGCTGCGCTTTTCCATTCCACCGACCGGAAACGAATTTATCGCCATGCTCAAAGACTCGGCACTGGTCTCCGTAACAGGTTTCGTACACGAACTGATGTGGCGCGCCACAAAAGTTGGCCGCGCTACCTTCCATAACCTGGAAGCTTTGATCATGGCAGCCGTTTTCTACTGGTTTTTGACCCTGATCTTTACCTACTTCCAGGGTCGCTTGGAAACGAACATGGCCAAAGGAGATCGCTAACATGTCTGCCATCGTCAAAATCTCAAATCTGGATAAGGTCTTTGGCCGCTTGCATGTTTTGCATAACCTTTCGCTGGATGTTGCACGCAGCGAGGTGATCTGTATTATTGGTCGCAGTGGGTCAGGCAAAAGTACATTGTTACGCTGCATCAACTTTCTCGAAGAACCATCGGGGGGAAAGATCGAAGTAGAAGGTATTGTGGTCAAAGCGGGTGGAAAAGGCAAAGAACACCGTGACCTAGTACATGCCATTCGCCTGAAAACCGGAATGGTTTTTCAGGAATTCAATCTCTTTCCTCACATGAGTGTGCTTGACAACGTGACGGAAGGGCCCGTGACAGTCAAAA
>JBAVJG010000038.1:0-10744 GCA_049687655.1 Anaerolineales bacterium
GTTCCCGATCAGATAGGCGTAATTGATTTCCTGCCCGACCGTGTTGTAGACAACGGTTGTGTCAAAGCTGACATTCAGGCTCAACCCGGCAATCGGGTTTGGATTCGGGTTCGGTTGAACGGGATTATTGCCACCGGGATTATTGAAAAGCGTGCAGGCTGACAAGAGCAGAGCAAAAATTATCCCCAGTGAGAAAATCCGAAATCTTGTGTTCATTTCCATCTCCTTATCTTTCCCCATCCGTTGTGGAACGATGGGAGAACTGGCTGGTTCCTGATACCACCGATTTGCAAAAATCTAAATCAGGAGTTACACACCTGGTTGGAAAAGACCCGTAAATAAGGGGGGTGAGAGCAGTCCATTCCTCTTATCTACGGTATCTTTTGCCCTATAAAGTAGTATAGCATCTAAATTGGCAAATACAACAATAACCATCTGAATTTAAAAACCGTCTTAGAGTTATTCTGGGAGCGTTCTTTCTATACGTCGGTCAGGGATCAGCCACATGACCGCGACAGCGACATATAAACCACCTGCAATCCAGGAACTGACGAAGGCCAAAGGGATGGCAAGCAGGTAGATCGCCAACGAAATCATGCCTTTGAAATCCCGGCCAAGCGCGGTTGCCAGAACAGAGTCCACCTCGTGGATAGAAAGCAGAGAGCGGGTCAGGATGAAATAAGCTACAGCGGCAAAAAGCAGTATTGTGCCATAGAGTGCCACCGGCAGGGAGGCAAATTCATTCTCGCCCATCCAACCGGTGACAAAAGGAATCAGCGACAACCAGAACAGCAAATGCAGATTGGCCCACAGGACACGGCCATTGACATGTTCGACAGCCTGGAACAGGTGGTGATGGTTGTTCCAGTAGATGCCAAGGAAAACGAAACTGAGCACATAACTCAAAAAGATTGGGATCAATGGGCGCAACGCTGCTAAATTGTTCCCGTGCGGAACGGTCAGTTCCAGCACCATGATTGTGATGATGATGGCCAGTACGCCATCACTGAAAGCTTCCATGCGGGATTTGCTCATAATTCTTCCTGCCTTTAACTAAAATGCGGTTGTGCGGACATTTCAGACTTTCTGCCGAATCTATGACATGCTCAGGATGTGCGCTCCATGAAATCAAGGATGTGACTGGCGAGTTCTTCGCCGCGTTCTTCTTGTAAAAAGTGACCTGCGCCTCGAATCCGGATGCGAGGCTGCTCCCGCGCTGTGGGGATCAATCTGCGAAAAAAAACATCCCCGCCGAACGTGACCGGGTCCGAATCCGAGAACATGACCAGTGCCGGTTTCTCCCATTTCGACAAGACCTCTCTGGCAGCCTTCATCTCAACCGCCCCGGGATCGTCCGGTGTTAGCGGAACGAGCAGCGGCCAAACCGCTGCACCAGCTTTGTAGCTTTCATCCGGGAAGGGTGCCTCATACCCGGCCAGGACATCGCGACTCACCTTCTCAGGTTCATTCAGCCCCATCTTGATCACCCGGCGGATTGGCATGTTGGGAATGCGCTCCGCGAATTCACGCCATTTATGGAATGCTTCCGGCATGGGCTCTTCACCGATAGGCAAACCGGTGTTCAGGATGACCAGGCGCGCGATCCGCTCAGGGATTTCGGTAGCAACTGTCAGCCCGATGAGGCCGCCCCAATCCTGTACAACCAGGGTAATTTCGTTCAGGTCTAAGCTTTCAATAAAAGCCTTTAACGTATTTTTGTGCATCTGGAAGGAGTAGTCTTCTTTGTTACGAAATTTATCCGACCTGCCAAAACCGATGAAGTCCATGGCGACCACGCGATGTTTCTCAGAGAGGGGCGGAATCAACCTACGATATAAAAACGACCAGGATGGCTCCCTGTGCAGGCAAAGGATAATCTCACCCTGACCTTCATCCACATAATGCAGACGTTTGCCTTCTATCTCAATGTAGTGGGGTTGGTATGGAAAGTCGGGTAAGTTGTCAAAATGCTCGTCGGGGGTGCGTAACATGTTCATTTGTCTTCTCCTAACCAATCAGGCTTAATCAAAAATTATTTGACTGATAATGAATGAGAGTTTGGCATTTACGATGATTTCCTGATAATAGTCCTCCAACAAAACTATTTGGATAACTATACAATCAAACTCTCCCCAAATCAATAGGAATCAAAAACTCCCGCCATGTTGGCGGGAGCTTCACTTCTCACTTATTACTTTTCACTACCCACTCACATCCCCATACAACTTGCGATGCACAATGCTCAGCGCTCGCACCTGCTCCGCGGCATGGTATGACGACCTCACCAACGGCGCGGACTCAACCCATTTGAAGCCGATCTCGCGGCCGTAGTCTTTCAATTCCTTGAACTCTTCCATGGTGTAGTAGCGGGAGATGGGATAGTGCTTCTTGCTGGGCTGCAAATACTGGCCGATAGTCAGGATGTCCACACCCCAGGAACGCTGGTCGCGCATCACGGCCTTGATCTCGTCGATCTCCTCGCCCAGGCCAACCATGATACCGCTTTTGGTTAGCACTTCAGGGTCGAGTTTCTTGGCGTTGGATAAAGTCGCCGCGGCCCAGTCGTAGCTGTCCTGCGGCTGGATGGTCTTGAACAGACGCGGCACAGTTTCGACGTTGTGGTTCAGGATTTCTGGGCGTGCTTCCATCACGATTTTCAGGGCCTCCAATGAACCCTTGAAGTCAGGGATCAGCACCTCTATAGAGCAGCCCGGCAGCACTTCGCGGATGCGCCGAATGACCATCGCAAAAATGGGTGCGCCGCCGTCCCGCCGTTCGTCGCGGTTGACGGATGTGATCACGGCGTGCTTCAGGTCCATCGACTTGACGGCCTGCGCCACGCGCTCGGCTTCGCCCCAGTCCATCAGGGTCGGTTTGCCGTGCTTGATGTCGCAGAACACGCAACTGCGCGTACATACGTCACCCAGCATCAGGAAGGTAGCCGTGCCGGAGCCCCAGCATTCGCCCATGTTCGGGCACATGGCCTCCTCACACACCGTGTGCAGTTCCTTCGAACGCATCAGGGTTTGCAACTTTTCGTATGTCTCGCCCGAGGGCGCGCGTACCTTGATCCACTCCGGCCGGCGCAGGGGACGGGTATTAACTTCTTCGGGTTTGACCCGATCTCTTGTAGGGGTAGCAGGCATAAATCCTCGTTTGATGCGGATATGTCATTGCGAGGAGCGTAGCGACGAAGCAATCTCCTCGTTACAGGGGATTGCTTCACTTCGTTCGCAATGACAATATTATATCTTACGGACTTTCAATCTCAGTCCTTTAATTTCGACAACCTCGACCCGGTCCCCCTTACGGATCTTTCGGGACCCCTCATCTGCTTCCGCTGTCCAAAGCTCAGACCCCACCTGGACCTGTCCCGAGGGTTTGAATGCGGTAGTGGCCGTCCCGGTTTTTCCGACCAGAGACTCGCGCCCCGCGCGGATGGGCGTTTTCAGGGCGCGGATGCCGAAGCCGACGATCACCCCGAACATCGCGCCGCTCAACAGCCCGACCACTACCACCAGCGGGATGGATACGCGCTGGAACTGAGGCGTGCCGGGCGAGTTGAACAGCACCAGCGCCCCGACGATAAACGAGGCGATGCCCGCCGCGGTCAGTGCGCCGTGGGTGGGCGCTTTGATGTCCAGGATGAAGAGCACGAAGGACGTGATCAAGAAGATGATGCCGAACCAGTTGACCGGCAACACGCCCAGCCCGTAGGTTGCCAGTGCCAGGCAGACCACGCCGATGAAACCAGCCACCCAGCCACCCGGACTGCTGATTTCGATGAAGATGGCCTGCACGCCGATCGTAATGAGCAGCAGGACGATGTTAGGGTTGGTTAACATGCCGAGCAGTTCCTCGATAAAACTGGTCTCTACGGTTTCAACGGCGATGTCCCCGGTTTCCAGAGTCAGCGGGCCATCTACCATGTGCACTTCGAAGCCGTCCAGTTGGCCCAGCAGGTCATTCACATCTTCGGCCACGAAATCGATCAAACCGACTTCCAGTGCTTCTGTGGACGAGGCCGCTTTGGCTTCCTCGATAGTCGCTTCGGCCAGCGCAATGGCCTCTTTGCCGCGGCGTTCCGCCAGCGAGCGGACAGTAGCCTTGGTGATGTTTTTGGTCTTGGCTTCCATTGTCTCGCCCAGGTCTTCACCCTGTCCGCCTACCGGGCTGGCCGCGCCAATGGCTGTTTCAGGGGCCATGGCCGCGGCGTGACCTGCCAGCGTGAGGATTGTCCCGGCGCTGCCCGCCCAGGCGCCGCGCGGCGCTACGTAAACCACCACCGGCACTTTGCTGGCGCGGATAGTAGTCACAATTTCCTGCGTGACACCCAATTCACCGCCGGGTGTGTTGAGCTGCAAAATGACCAGGTCCGCACCGCGCTGTACCGCGATTTCCAGTCCGCGTGTGATGTATTCTTTCATCACAGGCGTGACTGCCCCTTCCGCATTCAAGACAACTGCGAGTTGTGCGTCACTTTGTGCGCTTGTACCCGAAAGGGCACTGGCGGGCCTGAATGTCACCAAAAGTGCGGCGAATAACAAAAGGAAGATCAAGCGGGTTGATTTCATTGCTTTCTCCATGGTGATTTCATTATAATGTGTATGGAGGCTAGTATGGAAAACCCTAAGAATCCGTTAACAGTTCGTGTCATCCTGCAGTTGCTCGTTTTCATCGTGCTTGTGCCGTTTTTGCCAGTCGCTCTCATTACAATTTTTCTTTTCGTCCGTACTGGCCTGGAAGACCGCACCTTGAGACATGAATTGCCTGGCTAAAAAGAGTATAAAACTCGGAAAACGCGCTATCGTTTATTGCCGGGAATTTGGTAGGAATATAGACCGACCCTAAAGGTCTCGAAGACCTTTAGGGTCTTGTGTATTCTTACATCAACGCCAGCAGGATCGTGCGGATGCTCAACCCAACGATAAGTAGGCCGACGATGAACATCAATGTTTTGACCGGCAGCCTCTTCGTGAGAATCGCTGCCAATGGCGCGGCAATTGCGCCGCCGATCAACAAGCCCAGGATGATCTGCCAGTACCCCAGGAAACTGAGAGTCAACACAAACGTGACCGATTCGGCGAAAGTCACAAAGAACTCGGAGAAGTTGACCGAGCCAATCGCCTGGCGTGTATCCTTTCCGCGCGCCAGCAATGTGGTGGTCACGATAGGGCCCCAACCACCGCCACCGATGGCATCGAAGAAACCGCCCACCACGCCCAGGGCGCTTACGCGTGCAGTGTGCACCCCATTATGTGGTTTTGCCTGATAGTTGATCGCTTTCACCAGAATGACAATCCCTATGATCAACAAATAGGCCGAAATATAGGGCTTGATGATATCGCCATCTATCGAGGTCAGCAGGTAGGCGCCTGCAACCCCGCCGATCACTCCCGGGATGAGCAGGCGTTTGACAAGTTTCCAGTCGAGGTTGCCCAACTTCCAGTGTGAAAAGCCGGAGATGCCGGTAGTGACCACTTCCGCCATATGGACGCTGGCAGAAGCCGCCGCCGGGGGGATACCGATACTGAGCAGGAAGGTGTTCGAACTGACGCCGTAGGCCATGCCCAGCGCGCCGTCGATCATCTGGGCCAAAAACCCGACCAGCACGTAGAGAAAGATCGAAAATTCCATTGCAATCTCCTTTTTGTTGTATAGTATATAAATCCAATAGTTTTAGTATACTTTTGAAGCAAAAAAAGACCGCTATTACTCTCCCAACAGCGCCAGGGTAGCGTCCACTCTTTCCGTTACATCTGCCAGGCTGGTATTTTCCAAAATGTTCGCAATTGCTTCACGCACATCACCCATCAGCATGCGTAGTCCACAGGTGCGTTCGTCCGGACAGCCACAGGGTTCGTAGGCCATCTGGCTCACGCAGCGGATAGGTGCCAGCGGCCCGTCCAGCACGCGGATGATTTGTCCCAGGTTGATATCACCCGGCTGGCGCGCCAGATAGTAGCCGCCGCCGATTCCCATTTTGCTTTGCAGCAGTCCGGCGTTTTTAAGCGCCAGCAGGATCTGTTCCAGATATTTGGTCGGGATATTCTCCTGAACCGAAATATCTTTGATCTGCACCAGTTCGTCAGGGGAGTGCTTCTGCGTGTTGGCGAGATGGATCATGGCTCGCAAGCCGTATTCACCGCGTTTGGAAAGTCTCATGATATATAAAGTCTACTACTATGCTAGACTTACTGGATTTTAGTGTGGATTTTCACAATTGTCAAGATGATTTTTCGAGCAACTCAACGACTTCCACCTCCCCCAGCGCCCGTTTGAGATCCTCACTTTTCAGGATGACAGTTGTCCCACGAACGCCTGAGCCGATGGATATTTCCTCTTCGACGAAGACACTCGGATCGACCAGGACCCTGAGCCTGCGTATCGTTCCGAAAGGAGACACCGCGCCGATAGGATATCCCGTCACCGCCAGCACTTCATCTTTATCCGCCATCGTCAGCCGGGACTGGCCGAGAAAGCTCCGCAGCGCCTTCCACGAGATTTGGGTCGGCCCGGCCACCAACACCATCAAATATTCATCCTCGCTGATGCGAAATAAGATGCTGCGCACCACCTGTTCCGGGCGCTGACCACGCTCACGGGCGGCCTGTTCCAGAGAGGAGACTTTCCCGGGGTGCGTGAAGACGCGGTGTGGGATATTGAGTTTTTCTAATTCGATGCTTACGGGGGGAGATTTAGTCATAAAATTTCAGGTTGTCATTGCGAGACGGCGATAGCCGTCGTGGCAATCTCAAGTAACCAATAAGCAAGAGATTGCTGCGCCCCTCGGTTTCGATACGCCGATACGCGGCTACTCAACCAGTGGGGCTCGCAATAACACAAGTTAGGTTGTCTTCGGCTCGTAATCGCACAGATTATACACTGGGCATTCCGGGCATTTGGGCTTGCGCGCCACGCAGACTTCTCTTCCCAGGCGGATGATGTTCAAGTGCGCGGCGTAGTAGGTTTCGGGCGGGAAGACCTCTTCCAGATACGGGTGCGCCTTTTCAACGGAAATTTTGTCCGGGCGCAGGCCAATGCGACCTGTCACGCGGTAAACGTGCGTGTCTACTGGAAAGGCCGGGCGGTTGAGGGAAAAACACAATACGATGGCGGCCGTCTTGGGGCCAACGCCCTTGAACTTGGTCAGCCAGTCACGGGCTTCTTCGAGCGGTATATCTTCAAGAAAGGACAGGTCCAGCGAGCCGCGTTCTTTGGTGATCTCGCGCAGCACATTCTGAATGCGCGGGCCTTTTTGATTTGCCAACCCCGCCACACGGACGGCCTCGATCACTTCGTCCGTCTCCCCATCCCGCACCTCTTCCCAGGTAGGGAATTTTTCCCGCAGGGAATCGAAAGCGCGATCGCGGTTGACGTCATTGGTGTTCTGTGACAGGATGGTCGAGACCAACTCGTCTACGGGCGGAAGGGGATTGCGCCAGGTGGGCTCGCCAAAGGCCTCGATCAGTTTTTTGTGTACTTTCAGGGCTTTTTTGGATTTGTCAGTCATGAGAGATACTTTACCACGAAGTCGCGGAGACACGGAGACATTAAAATCGATTCCTTGGGAATTTCCGCCGTTTGCTGCGCGAAGACGCAGTGGTAGATACCCTGAATGGGGAGCTGTCGTTGGATTTCCAAAGTCAGGAGACTTTGAACTCCGTTTTTAAGGCAAACACAGGTCGCGACTCACCGACCACAACCCCGCGATGGTTCTTGACCGGTTTGACCGGGCCGAAATCTGCTAGCTCGTCCAACTGCGCTTCGCTTAATGCGTCAAGCTGCTTCAGGATTTCCAGCGTCACCGCCGGACGTACGCGAGAGTAGCTCGTCAGGTCGGGCCTGCGCTGGCTCAAGTCGCCTTCCATGATTTTGATGGCGATACCGATGCCGGGCGAGTCTGCGTTGATTGCGCCGGGCAGCAGGCCGATGGCCTGGTAACCCTCCGCGCCGCGCTTGCAGACGATCTTGCCCGCGCCGGCCTGCATCAGGCGGCAGTCGAATTCGGTTGCGCTGCTGATCATTTCTGGGTGTGCCATCATGGCGGAGGTGATCATATGGCAGGAATTCGCGCGGGTTTCTGATAAATGATGGGAGTCGGTCAGTCTGGCATAGGCCAAGGCGCCGTTGAACAGGGGCACGGCGAAGTTGGGTGCGGAACAGCCGTCAACGCCGAGATGGATCTGGTTTGACGGGAGCAGGCACATCTCCGCGAACGAGGCGAGGATGTCCTGTTGGATGGGATGGTCAGAGTCCAGATAGGTGTCCAGTGGCAGGTCACGCATTTTGGCATGTGCCAGCATGGCGGTGTGTTTCCCGGAGCAGTTGTTACGGTTGGGCGTGGGCGCTTCGTCGTTTTTGATCAGGCGTTTGTAAGCGGTCACATCCCCGGGCATATGCGAACCGCATTGTAGATGACTCTCGTCTACACCCACCTTGGCCTGCATCGCTTCGACCACGCGGACGTGCTCATCGGTGCCCTCGTGCGAGGCGCAGGCCAGGGCCAGTTCCAGTTCGGTAAAACCAAAATGCTCGACACCGCCATGTTCGACAAAAGGCAGAACCTGAAAGGGTTTTGCGCTGGAGCGCAAAAAGGCGACCGCTTGTGGGTCGCCATAGGATGCCAAAAGCTTTCCGTGTGAGTCAACCACGGCAATGGAGCCGTAGTGGGTGGATTCAACGATCTTCCCACGTGTCAATTCAAAGATGGGTTGAAATGGGGTATGCAAGGGCTCTATTCGTCGTTTTTGGGGCTGGTCTGGTACTGGCGTGTGTAATAGTTCCGCAAACCATACCGCAGGCGCTCGCTGAATTGTTTTTGGCGGGCGGCTGGCGCCTTGAACTTCGAAACCAGCGGTTGGACCAGGCTTTCCGTCATGTCTTGTTTCTGCTTGCGTTTTGAAAGTTTTTCCAGCCTTTTGTACAGGTCTTTGAGAAAATCGACCTGGCTCTTGATGACCGCAGCCGAAACAGTTCCATCTCTCCCACTGATGACGGTGAAATTGCTGTATTCCTTGCTTTGCAGGAGTTCCAGCGATTCAATCCAGACCGGTAAATTGGCCTGCGCCAGGAAAGGCGGTTGGTTCTTGAGCACGGCATCGCCCACAAAAACAACATCCTCTTCGGGCAGGATCACCCAGATGGCGCCCTGGTGGGGACCGGGGTGACTTTCGAGCAGGATGGGTGTATCACCCCAGTGTAAGGTCATGCTGAGGGTGAAGGTGATCTCTGGCGGCACCCAGCGAATGCCTGTCAGGCCGGGCAGGGTTTCCCAGACAGCCCCGGTTTCATCGCTCTGGGCTTTGAAGGTGCTGGGTCGATTGCGGAAAACCTGGGCGGTTCTGTCGTGCGCGAGCACACTGCAATCCATGGCGCGCACGCCCAGGGTACGGTCTGGATGCGAGTCCAGGTTGATCAGGATGCGTTCCGGGCCGCTGCCCAGTCCCATTAAAGAGGCTCGCCACGAACGCCCGTCTTCTGGCGAGGGAGGTGCGTCGATCTGGATCAGCCCGTGAGAGTTACTGACGACACCCAGCGTCACACCCGGATATTGCTCTTCGATAAAAACTTGTTTGCTGATGGAATCCATATTATGTTGCTCCTGCCTACTCCTTTTTCGCAGCCTCCTGTTGTTCTTTGGTGGCCACCGGCAACGTGAAGAAGAAAGTTGTGCCGACGTTGTTCTGACTTTCGACCCAGATCTCACCACCGTGGCCTTCCACGGTTATTTTACAAAACGCCAGGCCGATTCCCAGCCCGCCCGGTTTATGCGTGCCACGCAGACGGGTGAACTTGTCGAAAATCCGCTCCCGTTCTAATACAGGGATACCGGGGCCGTTATCTTCAATCGATATGATCACCCAGCCATCCTGTTGGCTGGCAGCGGTCTTGATCTTGCCGCCAGAGGGCGTGAATTTGGTGGCATTTTCCAGCAAATTGAGCAGCACGCGCAGGATCATATCCTTATCGACCCAGATCGGCGGAAGGTCTTCGGGGATCTGGGAACTGACCTCTTGCCTGCGACTTTCCGCGATCGCTTGAACTTCCGTAACAGCTTCATTTGATATTTCGTACAGAGAAACAACATCCTGGTTGACAATCTTCTGGCCGGATTCCAGCCGGTTGATATCCAGCAGCGAATTGACCAGACGTTCGATGCGTGTGGTGGAATTGGCCGCAATCCCCAGGATAGACTGGATCGTCTCGTTGTCCTTGGCGTTAACCAGCCCCCTGAGAATATCCAAGCTGGAGATGATATTGGACAACGGCGAACGCAGGTCATGAAATATCATGGAGGTAAGGTCGTTGCGCAGGTCGTCCAACGCTTTGCGCTCGCTGATGTCATGCAGAGTCCACTGCAAAACATCGGCATCTTCGAAATTCACCGGACGCACATTGACCTGCATATGCATGGTATGCCCATCTTTTTTGTGTAGCATGGATTGATAGGTGCAGGGATAGTAATCCCTTATACGCTCGAAATTTTCACCGGTCTTGCTGAAATCGACTTCATGCACCTGATCTACAGTCATGTCGCTCAATTCTTCATCCAGGTACATACTGACCGAGGCCGCCATCCGGTTCGCTTCCAGGATATTCCCTTCCCAATCGGTAATCAGGATGGGGTCGATGCTGGTCTCGAACAATTCGCGATACCGTTGATGAGCAGCTTCCAATTTCTCGAAAAGTTGTGCGTTTTGGATGTTTGTCCCGGCCATGCTGCCGATACCGTTCATGACCA
>JBAVJG010000039.1:0-4782 GCA_049687655.1 Anaerolineales bacterium
CCCGCTGACGGGACGCTGGCGCTAAAAAAAGCCATCATCCGCTATACCGAGGAGAACTACGACCGCCTGGTTGCGCCTGAAAACGTCCTGGTGACCAATGGCGCCAAGCAATCCCTGTTCAATATCCTCTACTCGGTCCTGAACCCGCAGGATGAAGCCATCATCCTGGCGCCGTACTGGGTCTCGTATCCGGAGATCATCAAGATGTGCAATGCCCGCCCGGTAGTGGTCACGCCTGAAGACGGGACCTTCATCCCGCGTTTCGAGGACATTGAAGAAGCGGTGACATCCTACACGCGCGCGATCATTGTCAACAGCCCGAACAACCCCTCCGGGGCGATCTACCCGCCGGAATTGATCGAAAAACTGGTCGGCTTTTGTGAGAGCAAAGGTATCTTCCTGATATGCGATGACATCTATCACAAATTAGTCTTCGACCGCAAGGAGGCTGTTCCGGCCTACCGCTATACAAAGAAGGATATCGAAGATTCGTACCTGATTGTGGTCAATGGTGTGGCGAAGCTGTACGGCATGACCGGCTTCCGCGTGGGTTGGGTGATCGCGCCGCGCGCCCTGATACGCGTGATGACCAACGTCACGGTGCAGGTGACCTCGGGCGTATCCCCGGTCTCGCAGGCGGCAGCTGAAGGCGCTTTGAACGGTATGCAGTCGGTGATCGAGGCCCTGCGCTTGCAGATCGAGAACAACCGCAACGTGCTCTTGCAGGAGATGAAATCCTTCACAGGAGCGCGCCTGATCCCACCGGATGGTACCTTTTATGCGTTGCCCGACCTGCGCGCGTTCAATAACAGTTCAGTGGAAATTTCCAAATTTCTGCTCGAGAAAGCCCTGGTGGTGACTGTGCCGGGTAAGGAGTTCGGCATGGATGGCCATATCCGCTTGTCATTCAGTGGCACAGTTAAAGATGTGACCGAGGGCATGGCACGCATCAAGTGGGCGCTCGACCCGACCAGCCCGAACGAGATCTACATCGGTGACCGAAAGTTGATCCGGGATTGGTTGTAATAACTCCACGCTGCCTGCACCTGTGGTGTAGCACAAGTGAGCGGAACGAAGTGAAGTCGAAGCGGACTTATTAAGGAAGGGTGTTGAGGTTATCTGCCCTTCGACTGCGGATTTCCCTGGCCCGACCACCAGGATGGGCGATATGGCGGAAGAACGCTGCCTACTCAACCCTCCGCTCAGGACGAAAGAGAGATATTTATGAATAATCTTCTTAACATCAAAACCCCCGCCGAAGGCACGGCACAGACTCGCAAGGCGGATTACAGCCTTTCCAATTATGGCTTCAGCAATTTACATCTGGCATACTGGAACCTGCCCAGCGAAGCCCTGCATGAAGAGGCGGTATTTCGTTCGGAGGGCGCCACCGTCCACAAGGGCCCTTTTGCGGCCTTTACGGGAAAACACACCGCCCGCTCCGCGAATGACAAGTTCGTCGTCCGCGAAACTGATACTGAGGGCAACATTTGGTGGGGGCAGTACAACCGTCCAATGTCCGGTGAGAAATTCGAGGAGTTGTATGTCCGCTTGCTGGGCTACCTGCAGGGACGCGACCTGTTCGTGCAGGATGTATATGCCGGCGCGGACGAGAATTACCGCCTGCCCGTCCGGGTTGTGACGGAGTTGGCCTGGCACAGCATGTTCACAAGGAACATGTTCCTCTTGCCCGAAACATTGGAAGAGTACAAGCGCTTCGTCCCGGACTTTACGGTTGTTTCCGTTCCCGGTTTCAAATCCGACCCCCGGGTGGACAACACCAACTCCGAGACTTTTATCGCGCTCAGCTTCGAGAAGAAACTGGCCATCATCGGCAACAGCGCTTATGCGGGTGAGATCAAGAAGTCTGTCTTCACCATCCTGAACTACCTGCTGCCCCTGGAAGGTGTGCTCTCGATGCACTGTTCGGCTAATGTCAACCCCAAAGACGAGAATGACGTAGCGCTCTTCTTCGGTCTCTCCGGGACGGGCAAGACTACGCTCTCGGCTGACCCCACCCGCCGGCTGATCGGCGACGACGAGCACGGCTGGAGCGACGAGGGTGTCTTCAACTTCGAGGGCGGCTGCTATGCCAAAGTGATTGGCCTGTCGGCTTCCGCTGAACCCGAGATATACGCTACCACGCGCATGTACGGGACTATTCTCGAAAACGTCAGCTATGATCCGGTCACGCGCATGATCGATTTGGACGATGAATCGGTCACGGAAAACACGCGCGCTTCGTACCCGCTGGAGTTCATCTCGAACGCTGTCCCAGAGAAGAAGGCCGGGCACCCCAAGAACGTCATCATGCTGACCTGTGACGCCAGCGGCGTTATGCCGCCCATCGCACGCCTGACGCCCGATCAAGCACTGTACCAGTTCATCTCAGGATATACAGCCAAAGTGGGTGGTACAGAAGTCGGTCTGCGGGACGAGCCGGAGATTACCTTCTCAGCCTGCTTTGGCGCGCCTTTCATGGTGCACCATCCGGCCAAATACGCCGAATTGCTGCGGAAGAAGATTGAACACTACGGCGCAACCTGCTGGCTGGTGAACACGGGCTGGGTGGGCGGTCCGTACGGTGTTGGGAAACGCATCAGCATTCGGCACACGCGTAACCTGCTCGATGCAGCGCTGTCCGGTCAACTCAATGAGGTGGAATATTCCAACGATGCGGTTTTTGGCTTTTCGGTGCCTAAATCTTGCCCAGATGTCCCATCCGAAGTGTTGCAGCCCTGGTCATCCTGGTCCAGTCGTAAGGAATATGACAAGCGTTATAAAGATTTGGCGATGCGCTTTGTTCAGAACTTTGCCAAGTTCGAAGAGGGTACACCACGGGAGGTTGTGGAGGCAGGACCGAAGGTTTAGTTGTCTGAACCTTGCATCCCGTTCGGACTACTAGTCGTGGCCTGTCGGAACGGGAAGGTCTTCGTCGCGGGCGAAGAACGACAGCGGGCCAACGTACGGTGCAGATAGTAAAATGATAAAAACACGGATTTAGCAAAGGAGTATACCTATGGCAGACGTGATCGATTATCAAATCTACGGCGACGACTTGCAATTGGTGGAAGTCGAACTTGATTATGGTGAAGGTGTGCGCGCCGAAGCCGGGACGATGACTTACATGGAGAATGGCATCGAAATGCAGACTGGTACGGGAAGTGGTCTCTTCTCCGGTTTCAAGCGCATGGTCACGGGTGAGAGTTTCTTCATCACAACCTTTTTGAACAATGCACAGCAGAAACAACGGGTGGCATTTGCTGCGCCGTATCCGGGAAAGATCGTGGCATTTGACCTGGACCAATTCAACGGTCAGATGCTGTGCCAGAAGGATTCCTTTCTGTGCGCAGCACGCGGGACCGAGATCGAGGTTGCTTTTACGAAGCGCCTGGGCGCTGGCTTCTTCGGTGGAGAGGGCTTTATCTTGCAGCGACTGACTGGCGATGGGATGGTCTTCGTCCACGCGGGAGGCACTGTCATCGAGAAAGACCTGGCTGCAGGCGAAACCCTGCGAGTGGATACGGGCTGCCTGGTCGCGTTTGCCACGACCGTGGATTACAACATTCAATTTGTAGGCGGTTTTAAGAACGCGCTCTTCGGCGGTGAAGGCTTATTCCTGGCTAAAATGACCGGCCCGGGCAGGGTTTATTTGCAGAACCTGCCCTTCTCGCGCCTTGTGGACCGTATCAAGCGCGGGATCACTTTCACGCAATCTGGCGGCGAGCAGAAGGGCGTGGCTGGCCTCGGTGGCGATATTCTCAAGAATATCATCAGCGGGAGTTGATGATTACAGACTGAAACGAAGCCTTCCAAAGAGTCTGATCCTTTGGAAGGCTTTTCTGTTGAATATTGTCTATCATAGGAATTACATAGTTGAATGGGAGTGGCCCGAAAATAAGGAGTGCGGGCGTTCCTTCACCCGCGCCCCTTATTTTCGGTATCTTTTCACGTACTGCGTAAGTTCTATATTGATTTCATGGTTCCCATTGCGGTTGCCAGTCAGGTTCGGGATCAGTCGTAAGTTGACGTTCTTCGATTCCGTCCGCTCGGATGATGTATATGTCTGCCTGACCGCCGTTGCGCAGCGAGTTGTAGGCGATGTACTCCCCGTCAGGGGAGAAGGATGGGGAGTTGTTGTTGCCGCCGTAAGTGAGACGCGTAATGACGTTGGCTTGCAAATCTAGACTGAAGATGTCCTTGTCGTTGGGCGGCCCAGCCGAGATAAGCAGGGAGCGGCTGTCCGGAGACCAGTCCAGACTCCCGGTAATGCCGAGCAGGCCGGTCGTCAGTTGTTGAGGCGGTTCGCTTCCGTCCGCATTGATCAGAAAGATTTCGTATTCAAACAGTTCTGTGGTGGCCATTGCGAAGGCGATAGTGCTCCCGTCCGGTGACCAGGCAGCACCGACGATGCTGGTCGGCCCGCTGAAGTTCGGTCCTTCGAAGAGCATCCGCAGGTTCTCGCCGGTGCGATCAACAATATAGAGTGAAGTCTGCCCGCGCTCATCTTTGTTAGCTAAGAGCACGCGTTCGCCATCGGGAGAGAAGTCCGGAGAGAAGGCGTTGCCGATTTCATCGGTTAACTGAACGAGTGATGATGTACTGAGCACCATGAAATATAGGTCGAAAGTACCCCGACTGCGGTTGGATGCAACAGCGACAGCGCCGCCCAGAGGGGAGAAAGACGGATAATAGTCATTAGCGAACTCATCGGTGAGGCGCAGCAGACCTGAACCATCGCGATTAACCATGCACAGGTGGTTGTAATCGCCGCGTGTACAG
>JBAVJG010000040.1:0-2661 GCA_049687655.1 Anaerolineales bacterium
TGCTTGACATTCGAAGTAAGGCGATTATAATACGACCTGCCCGCGCTGGTGCTGGAATTGGCAGACAGGCGTGGTTGAGGGCCACGTGCCGCAAGGCGTGAGGGTTCAAGTCCCTCCCAGCGCATCCCCCCGTCGAAAGGCGGGGGTTTTCTCTTTTTCCTGTTGATGAACGTTTACTTGAATGATATAGAAACCCCGTCATATTCATGACGGGATTATCGCTAGATTTGAATCTCTAGCTTTCAGCGGACCTGTAGCGCTCGATCAGAGCTTTGGTTTGATCGTGTTTGGGATTAGAGAATAACTCGGCAGGTGCTCCCTGTTCAATAATGTGGCCTTCCCCTAACACGACCACGCGGTCGGCTACATCACGGGCGAAGCCCATCTCGTGTGTGACCACCATCATGGTCATTCCCTCTTTGGCAACTTTCTTCATTACGGTCAGCACTTCACCGATCAATTCGGGGTCGAGCGCGGAGGTGGGTTCATCGAAAAGCATGACCCGCGGTTCCATTGCCAGGGCACGGGCGATGGCAACACGCTGTTTCTGTCCGCCAGAGAGACGATTTGGGTACTCATTCTTTTTGTCGAGCAGCCCAACGCGGTCCAGGTTCATCTCCGCATTTTCGATGGCTTTCCTTTTGTCCATTCCTTTAACTGTCACCGGACCTTCCGTAACATTATCTAAGACCGACATGTGTGGGAATAGATTGAATTCTTGAAAGACCATACCCGTTTTAAGGCGGATGGCATGCACCAAATCGCGGTGTTCCCTGCCCTTTGAGCCTGCTTTTACTACCAGGCCCTCGACTTCTATTTCTCCGGCGGAGGGCTGTTCTAAAAAATTGATGCAGCGTAAGAGCGTACTTTTTCCGGATCCACTGCGACCGATAATGCAGATCACTTCACTGCGGGTGACATCCAACGAGATATTTCTCAATACATGCAAGCGTCCGAAGAATTTATCCAGGTTGGAGATTCTGACGATAGTTGACATGTTAACTATCTCCTCTTGCCAGACGGACTTCTATCCGAGCCTGGATAGAACTGAATACTAATGTCATGAGCCAGTAAAAAACGGCAGCCATTATCAACGCTTCCAGATTGTGGAAGGTGGCTCGACCAACTTTTGTAGCACGCCACATCAGTTCGTGGACAAATCCAGTTGCTGCTACCAGCGCTGAATCTTTGAGCATCGAAATGTAATCGTTACCCATAGGCGGGATGGCGAAACGCAGAGCCTGGGGGAGGACAACACGTCGCATCATCTGCCCCGGCGTCATACCGATGGCCATGGCCGCTTCGCGTTGACCTTTGCCTACGGAGCTCAAAGCGGCTCGGAAAACCTCGCTCTCATAGGCGCCGTAGTTGAGTCCTAAGGCTAACACGCCAGCCCAGAGCCCGGGCAGGATGATTCCTAATTGCGGTAAGGCCAGGAAAAAGAAAAAGATTTGCAAATAGAGTGGTGTGCCACGTATGAGCGAGACGTAAAAAGTGCTCAATGCATAGATCGGTGGAAAGGTGGACAGCCGACCCAGTGCAGCCAAAAGTGCCAGGGTCATTGCCAGCAGGATTGAAAGCAAGGATATGCCGATTGTGACTCCTGCACCACTGGCGACAAATGATAAATTTTCTTGAATAAATTCGCTGTCAAGACGTATTGTTTTAAGTTGGATTCCCCCAAGTGATATGGATGTGCCGCTGAAGAGGTACAGTAAAAATAAAAGCAGAACGATCCAGGAGATGGCGACATTTGTTCTAAAGGCGCGTTTTTTGCGCTGTTGCGCTTTAAAAAGCTGGTCAGCAAGCCCTTTTTCTGTTTTTGTAGTCTCCATTGATTCTCCTCAACTCTCGAAATAAAAACTCTGGAAGCGGCATTATTGCCGCTTCCAGATGATTGGGAAGAGCTTACTGGGTGGGAGCCATAGTGATGTCTTCGCCAAACCACTTCATAGACAACGATGTCAAGGTGCCATCATTGTGCATGCCAGTGATAACGTTATTTACTTCGGTCTGCAGGGAGTCGGTCGGCAGAGTCGAGTTTTTGTCAAAGGAAGCAGCCAAATCTTCAGAGAAGACGGGCATACCCAGTTGCTTGACGGGTAGTCCCGCGTCAATATTGGCATTTACAACGGTTTGCGAGGTAACGTAGGCGGCGAAATCTTCGCGACCGGCAGCCAGCGCCTGTGCGCATTCCTGGTCAGTTTCCAACGGGACGACAGTGATGTCCGCCGGGGGCTGTGCATAGATAGAGGATTCGGGCAGACCTAAATCGCCCTGGTCCAACCAGATTTCGTAAGTTGTTGAGACACCGGCGCAGATTGCCATGCCAGCCAGATCGTCGATCGAAGCGTATTCAGAATCTGCAGAAACGGCAAACACGGCCGGGGTGTAATAGTAAGGCACAGAGAAGTCAAGCACTTGTTGTCGAGCGGTAGTGATGGTCATCGAACCAACGCTTACGTCCCATTTGTCAGCCCAGTTACCGGCCGTGATGATATCCCAGTTGGGGGTGGCAAAACAGGTTTCCACGCCCAGCGCATCGCCGATGGCAATTGCTACGTCTACGTCAAAGCCCTGCATTTCGGTGGTCGTCAGGGCGTCAGACGGGCAGGAAGTGTCATTCGGGCGGCTGCCATCAGTATTCAGGAATGATTGAGG
>JBAVJG010000041.1:0-3569 GCA_049687655.1 Anaerolineales bacterium
TCTTTGTGAGCCGCACTTGATCATCGGCATCGAATATGACGTAGTTGGCCTCAACAGGCAGCAGGTCTGCTTCGCGGCGCAGGATGCGGGCACAGGTCGAGTGGAACGTGCCCAGCATCATGCCCTGTGTGGCTTGTTGACCGAGCAAGTCCTCCACACGAGATTCCATTTCGCGCGCAGCTTTATTGGTGAATGTGACGGCCAGGATCTGATACGGACGCATTCCCTCGTAGGCGATTAAATAGGCGATGCGCTGGGTCAGTACGCGCGTCTTACCGGACCCGGGGCCTGCCAGCACCAAAACCGGTCCGTCCCCCGCTGTGACAGCCTGTCGCTGCCGGGGGTTGAGTTGTTCTAAGAAATCCATGAGGTTGCGTAGGGGCGGGGTTACCCTGCCTCTACAAAATCTATTTCAATTCAGACGTGCAGTTGGGACAGCGGCTTGCTTTGATGGAGATGGTGGTAAAGCAGTAGGGACATTCCTTGGTGGTCGGCTCGGCAGGAGCGGACTCTTCCTTCTTTTCGCTGGCATTCGCAGCTTTGATGATCAGAAAGATGACAAAGGCGACGATTAGAAAGTCAATAACGGTATTAATGAAGACACCGTAATTGATAGTGGCCGCTCCGGCAGCAGTGGCGGCTTCGAGCGATTCATACGTTTTCCCATCTAACGCCAGGAAGAGGTTTGTAAAATCCACCCCCCCCAGCAAAAGACCGATGGGGGGCATTAGAACATCGTTCACGAACGAGGTGATGATCTTACCAAACGCACCACCGATGATAACGGCCACAGCCAGGTCGAGCACGTTACCGCGCATTACGAATTCCTTGAATTCTTTTAACATTTCGCCTCCTGAGAAGGATGATACGGGATACCCTGTATTCTATTTTAGGAAAGGACGGCTGTCAACAAATCCCAACCTTTTCACACCCCTAAATCTGGACTTTTCACGGAGAATTCTAAAGGACCAACATACCACAGTATGTTGTCAATAGATACTGTGGTATTGGGCAAAACCATGCTGCGGCATATTAAAAACCATGCTGTAGCATATTTTTATTAAAAAACGGTCTCGCTATAATCAAATTGCTCAACAAAGGTGTGATCTCGTTAGAGGTACTTGATTGTATACCCATAAAAGATCCCTCTCAATATTAAAAAGCCCAAGCGCCATTTTACGTCGAACAATTCCACACAACAGGATACATACATGCCTTATCAGATGCTGAATGTGCAAGACTTGGGAACCAGTTTCCGCACACGCCGACCGATCGCGGAACCAAATTGTACAGAACAAAAAACTCGAGTGACGAGAGTAAAAGTCTGGTCACTATGTGACCTGTCGCTTTTCTGAAAGATTTCATTGGGTAATTATTTAAGGAGGTGATGCACTGGCAAAAGTATTGTCTAGGAAATGAAAGTTGTAACTATCGTATAAACCCTAAACAATCCTCTCAAGGAGGAGAAGAAAAATGCGTTCAAAACTGTTTTTAGTACTTAGCCTGTTGATTGCTGCCAGTATGGTCCTGGCCGCCTGTGCGCCCTCTGCAGCTCCCGCCGAACCCGCTGAACCTGGCGAGCCTGCTGAACCTGCCGAACCTGCTGAGCCTGCTGCGTCCGCCGAACCAGCAGCGCCCACGGGACCGGAAATAAGCGACCCCGAATCATATTACGTGGTCACTGGTGCAGGTGAACAAGAAACCTTGGATCCCGCCTGGACTTATGAAACTGCTGGCTCCGCAATCGAACTTAACATCTACGAAGGTATGATCTGGTTCAACAGGGAAAGGACCGATGAGTTCGTACCCGTTCTGGCCACAGATTGGTCGACCAACGAGGCCGGCGATGTCTGGACCTTCAACATCCGTGAGGGCGTCACCTTCCACGAAGGCGGCACGCTTGAGCCCCATGACGTTGCCTACTCCGTCCAGCGCGCCCTGCTGCAGGACCGCATCGACGGTCCGCACTGGATGACCCTGGAAGCCTTCTTCGGTCTGTTCACGGTCGAAGACCTGGCTGTTGGTGACAGCGGAAAAGAATTTGCCGACTTATCCGACGATGAACTGGCCGCTGCATGCGAGAAAGTAAAAGGTGCAGTCGTTGCTGACGATGAGGCTGGCACGGTGACCTACAACTTGAATGCCCCCACCCCCTGGTTCCTGGCCATGATGGCCAACACCTTCCTGGGTGCGACTCTAGACCAGGAATGGATGGTGGAACAAGGCGACTGGGATGGATCCTGCGATAACTGGGTGGAGTTCCATGACCCATCTGCTGAAGACACCGTACTTTTCAACAATGCCAATGGTACCGGCGCCTACAAGCTGGACCACTGGACTCCTGGTGAGGAGACCGTCTTGGTTGCCAACGAGAACTACTGGCGCGCCGAAGCCGATCCCATCTGGGAAGGCGGCCCGAGTGGCGTCGCCAGCATTAAGACTGTGATCATTAAGAACGTTGACGAGTGGGGCACCCGTCAGGCTATGTTCGAAGCCGGCGATGCCGACTTCATCTACGTTCCAAATCAATACTTCTCACAACTTGAACCGGATTATGCTGTCATCTGCCAAGCGGAGAGCGAATCTTGCGAAGAGACTGGCACCGGCTACATCCAGGCCTGGGTTAACGAGCCGCTGGCCGCAATGACCCCCGGACAGTTCAACTGGAACATCAACGTTGAAGGTGGCAACCCCTTCGCTGGTAGCGGTGCGTTAGATGGCAGTGGTATCCCGGCCGATTTCTTCTCGGACATCCACATCCGCAAGGCTTTCAACTACTGCTTCGACTTTGACGCCATGATCAACGATGCCCTGAACGGTGACGGTATCCAGGCTCAGGGTCCGATCATCGCTGGTATGATGGGCTATCGCGAAGGCGAAGATCCGCTGTATTCCTTCAACCTTGACATGTGTGAAGAGGAATTCAAGCTGGCTGACGTCGACAAAGATGGCATCCCGGCTGGTGAAGATGAAGATGATGTCTGGGAGACCGGCTTCTACTTCCAGATGGCGTACAACACCGGGAACGATACCCGCCGTCTGTCTTCTGAGATCCTCAAGGCCGGCATCGAGTCCGTCAATGAGAACTTCGCCATCACCGTGGTTGGTATGCCCTGGCCGGTGCTGCTCAACAGCCGCCGCGCCCAGAAACTGCCGATCTACGTCGGTGGCTGGCTGGAAGACTTCCATGATCCTCACAACTGGGTACACCCCTTCCTACACTCGCAAGGTGCCTACGGCCGCGTGATCAACATGACCGAAGAATACGCTACAAAATACGATGCGTTGATCGAAGAGGCCGCTTCTTTGACCACGGCTGAAGAACGCCGCCCGGTCTACGAAGAGATCCAGCTTGCCGCACAGGAAGACGCGGTCGTGATCTGGATGTACCAACCTGTTGGCCGTTCCCATCTTCAGAGATGGATCAAAGGTTTTTACTTCAATCCGGCCTATTCACAGTATGAGTACTCGTACATCTACGCTCTGTCCAAAGGACAGTAGTAGGAAAATACTCTCTGGTCGAGCCGTTTTCCTTGTGCTGAGTTTGCAAGGAAAATGGACTTGGAACC
>JBAVJG010000042.1:0-3974 GCA_049687655.1 Anaerolineales bacterium
ACGTCGGGCTCCGCCCTTCTCGCAATGACATATCCAACGGAGCAACATTATGCCCCTCGTACAAACCCAAAACCTGACCAAGATCTACGGCTCCGGCTCCACGGCTGTAACCGCGCTGGACCACGTCAACATCAACATCCATGAGGGCGAATTCGTGGCCATCATGGGTCCCAGCGGATGCGGCAAGTCGACATTGTTACACTTGCTCGGCGGGCTGGACACCCCCAGTAAAGGGGATGTCCTCATCGATGGGGCCTCCATCGCCGAGATGCCTGACGACAAACTGACCGAACTGCGCCGCCGCCGCATCGGCTTCGTGTTCCAGTTCTTCAACCTGATCCCTGTATTGAGCGCCGCCGAGAACGCTGCGCTGCCGGTCACGCTGGAAGGCCTCAAGCCGGCGGATGCGGCTGCCAAAGCCGGGGAATGGCTCGGCCGTTTCGGCCTGGCGGGGCGCTCGTCCAATCGTCCGGACCAACTCTCCGGCGGGGAACAGCAGCGCGTGGCGATAGCACGCGCGCTGGTGGCTGAGCCTGCGCTCATCCTGGCCGATGAGCCCACTGGCAACCTCGACACGCGCTCCGGCGACGAGATCGCTTCTCTGTTGCGCAACGTTTCGAAAGAATACAACCGCACCATTATCATGGTCACGCACGACCCGCGTATTGCCGCCTATGCCGACCGCATCATCTTCCTGAAAGATGGGAAGGTGGTGGATGAAACGCTGCTCGAGAGGAAGAACACCAAGAGAGAGCAGATGGTAGCCGATAAAGTAAAGGAGGTCGGGGATTAGAAAGCCGGAATTCGTGAATTGGGAATCGGGCCTGTCCCACATTCCAGTACGAATCACGAATACCGAAGAACGAATCCCGAGGGATTTCCTATGAACCTCCAACTCACCCTCGCAGCCCGCTATCTTGCCGGGCGGAAATTGCGCACCGCGCTTACCACGCTCGCCATCATTTTCGGCGTGCTGCTTATCTTCGGCATGAACACCATCCTGCCCACCATGGTGGCTGCGCTACAGGCCAACGTGCAGGGCGCCGAAGGTGAAGTCGATTTCACCGTCGCCAACCTGTCCGGTGAGGCCTTCTCGGAAGATGTAATCAATCGCTTGCAGGGCATCGACGGCATACGCGCTATGGCACCCTCGCTCCAGCGAACCATCAACTTACCTGCGGATTTTGTGGATCGAGACCCCTCCCACATGGACACGGTCACCGCAGTCAACCTGATCGGCCTCATCCCGGAAGAAGCCCGCTCGATTCGTTCTTACCCTGTGCTTGCTGGCCGTTATCTCAATGACTCAGATACCGCCTCGGCCGTTATCTCGCAAACCCTGGCGGACGCGCTATCCGTGGACGAGGGCGAGACCTTCGCCCTGCCCGCCGCCACCGGCATGACCGAGCTGACCGTGGTCGGGGTGCTGCCCGCGGACATTATGCCCGGCAACGAAGAAGTGCTGGTCAACTTGCCGCAGGCGCAGACCATGGCCAACGAACCCGGCAAGGTTAACCTGATCGAACTGAACGTGGAATCCTTTGCAAGCCAGGCCCGCCGCGCCGAGATCCAGTCGCAGGTCGAGGCTGCCCTGGGCGAAAATTACCAGGTGGGCGGACTGGTAAGCGACGATGAATTGTTCGCCGTCATGGAGATCGGGCAGATCGCGCTCAACCTGTTTGGTGTGCTGGCGCTCTTCATGGGCGGCTTCATTATCTTCAACACCTTCCGCACGGTGGTGACCGAGCGCCGCCGTGACATCGGCATGCTGCGCGCATTGGGTGCTACCCGCCGTACAGTCATCGGTATCGTCCTGGCAGAGGGACTGCTGCAGGGCCTGATCGGCTCGGCCATCGGTTTGCTGTTAGGCTACCTGCTGGCCGTGGGCGTCATCAAAGTGGCGCAGGGACCCATCAGCATGTTCATCAACCTGCAACTGGGCATGCCGGTCATCTCGCCAGGCTTGATCGGGATATCGATCTTGCTGGGCGTGGGCGTGACCGTGCTGGCCGGGCTGTTCCCGGCCTGGAACGCCAGCTACATCACCCCATTGGAGGCGCTGCGCCCGTCGTTGGGGGAGGGCGAGTTCAAGCGTCAGACGGGGTGGGGATTTATTCTGGGTGTGGTCATCATCCTTTTAACGGCAGCAGCTATTTTGTCCGGGCAGGCCGCGCTGATCATCCCGGGCGGGATCCTGTTCCTGGTGGGGCTGGTCCTGGTCGCACCCGCAATGGTGCGCCCGTTCGCCGGGCTGCTTGGAAGAATCACAGCCTGGTTGACCGTCAGGCAGGGCATCGGCGGGCTGGCACAGTCCAATCTCACCCGCCAGCCTGCGCGCGTGGCAGTGACGGCTTCGGCCAGCATGCTCGGGCTGGCGGTGATCGTGGCGGCGGGCGGACTGGTCTCGAGCATGAGCGGGACGCTGTTCGATTGGATGCGTTTCAGTTTCGGCAGCGATTATCTGTTCGTGCCGCCTTCGATCGGGATCTGGAGCGGCAACGTGGGCGCGGAGCCTTCCTTCGCCGAAAACCTTCGTCAGATAGATGGCGTAGAGGCGGTCAGCAGCTTGCGTTATGCGGGTTCGAAGCTGGATGGCCTGGCGGTTTCGATGATGGGCATCCAGCCTGCCGCCTTTGAGCAGGTCAGCGGGTTGTATTTCCTGGATGGGGATGAATCTGCCTATTCAGAGTTGGCTTCCGGGCGGGACATGATCGTCAACAGCTCCTTCATCCTGGCAACAGGGGTGGAAGTGGGTGACACGGTCGAACTGCTAACGACGGACGGCCGCGTGCCATACACCATTGTGGCCGAAGGCAGCGACATGTTGAATGCCAAGATAACCACCGCCTACATCTCGCAGGCCAATCTGGAGGCTGATTTTGGGGCCACTGAGGATGTCTTCATCCAACTGAACCTGGCACCGGGCGCGGACCGCGCCGCCGCGGATGAACAGATCAAGGCGCTGGCCTATGATTATCCCCAGTTCAAAGTGGTTTCGGGCGTGGACTACATCGGCTCGATGGAAGCCCAGGCAAATGCGGCCTTCAGTGCGGTCTATATCCTGTTTGGAATCCTGGCCTTCCCGTCGTTGATCGCGATGCTCAACACGCTGACCATCGGTGTGCTGGAACGCACGCGCGAGATCGGCATGATCCGTGCCGTCGGTGGGACGCGTAAACAGGTCCGAAATATGGTCATCTTAGAGGCGCTGTTGCTGGCCGCCATCGGAACGGCCTTCGGCATCCTGGGCGGGCTGTATCTGGGCTATGTGTTCGTGAAGGGCATCGAGGTGATTTTCCCGCTGGGCTACTTCTTCCCTGCCAGCGGCATCCTGGCGGCCGTCGCCTTCGGCCTGCTGTTCGGTGTGCTGGCGGCCATCATCCCCGCCCGGCAGGCGGCCAGGATGGATGTAGTCGCCGCATTGCGGTATGAGTAATTTATATATGTCACTCTCCCGAAGAACACCGGGACGGTGTGAGGGAGTGTAACGACCGAAGTCTCAGTGAACAGGTAGACCCTAAAGGCTTTGGGAACCTTTAGGGTCTTTATTTGGGAAATCGCTTCGTACCAATAGCCCGGACGTTAACGTCCGGGCGGCTAGATTTTCCTAATTCAATATTACGATGAAGTGTGTTGTTTGGATTACGAAGTTACCGGCATGGCCTCGTTCAAAATGACTTCCCCGATGGCAACCTTGAGTGAGTCTTTCATCACCAGATCGATCTTGACCCCCAGCGTATCAGATAAATAATTCTCGATGGCAATAAAGGTCAGCAGACTGGGCTCTTCCCGAAAGGTGACCAGGATATCCAGGTCGCTGTCGGCTTTCTGCTCGGCGCGGACATAGGAACCGAACACTTCCAATGTTTCCACGCCATATTTCTCCGCGAGCAGGGGAAGTTGCTGTCGGAGGGCTTTGCGGAGCACCACGCCGAAGGTCCCCGAAGGGGAAACCTAGTGGAGGGGACGAGATT
>JBAVJG010000043.1:0-8738 GCA_049687655.1 Anaerolineales bacterium
CCCCCCTTATTTTCGGGGTTCTCTCATTTAGCTGCGTAAGTCCTGAATAAAAGATGTTTTACAGGTTAAACCTATTCAGCTTGAATATGATTACCCGGGATCAATTCTTTATCATGTTTTTGTGTCAGCTAAATGGCAGGTATCGTTCAAGCGCTTGAGTCCCACATAACCCTCAGCGATCAACACTTCCGATAGGCTGGTGTTCTCCATCTCGAGATACCAGCGTTTTTCCGGCGATAATCCCAAGACCACACGCATGATTTCGCTCAATGACCCGCCATGCCCGACCAGCAACACTACTTGCTCATCATGTTTCTGCTTGAGGTCATCCAGAAGGGAGACAATTCGCTCGTTAAACTGGTCAATCGTCTCCGCGCCCTCCGGTGTATTGTTGAAATCCTCCAACCAGGCAGCGATCATATCCGGGTACAGTGATTCTGCCTCCTCAAAGGTCAACCCCTCCAGGATACCGAACTTCAATTCCCGTAGACGTGGCTCGGAGGCAACCTCCAGGCCATTCTTTTTAGCGATGACGCTGGCAGTCTCCCAGGCACGTTTGAGATCGCTGGCATAAACGGCATCGATTTTCCCTCTGGCGAGTCGCGCTGCAATATGTTGAGCCTGCCACCTCCCCAATTCTGAAAGGGGGACATCGGATTGTCCCTGGTAGCGGCGTTGCACGTTCCATTCGGTTTCGCCGTGACGCACCAGCATTAAATGCAACATTACTTCACCTTCATGGGGATGCCCGCCACAAACAGCAAGACTTCGTCCGCATGCCGCGCCAGGATCTGGTTGGCGCGCCCCAAAATATCGCGATAGGCGCGTCCCAACTCGTAAGGCGGGACAACTCCCAACCCGACCTCGTTGGACACCACCAGCATATCGACATCCGCTTCCTTAACGAAGGAGACCAATTCCTCAACATCAGCGACCACATCCGCTTCGATCTGCGCATCGAACGGATCGGCACTGGGGTCATCGAACGGATCGTCTTCCGGCCCGGCGGCATCCAGCAAATGATTGGCGACCAGGAAAGTCATACAATCCAGCAAAATGACGTTTTCCGCGCTTCTCTCCCGACGAATGGCCTGCGCAACGTTTCGAGGCGCCTCCACCGTTCCCCAGGTGGAAGGCCGCTCGGAGCGGTGTTTCTCGACCCGTTGTTGCATCTCCTCATCCTTGGTCTCAGACGTGGCCACATACAGAACACTATCGCCGCCCAACTCTTTAGCCCGCACTTCCGCAAAGGTGCTTTTACCGCTGCGCGCGCCGCCCAGGATCAAAGTCAATTTTCCCATATGATTTTCTCTAGCAAGTCCATATCCAAAGTTGACTCAAGTGTATCAGCTAAACGAGTCAACGAAACGGCGAAGGGATTTTCGTTCTCGCTTGCTTTTTCTTCATTCCACCCTAAATCTTTCAGCCAGGCTCTCCGCAAATTCTGGTTTGCAAATAGGCCGTGCACGTAGCAGCCCCAAACCTTACCATCCTCGCTGGCCGCGCCATCCGGCACACCCACGGATTGGCCACCCCGCTTCGAGATTTGCAACCATGAATTCTGGCTGTCCGTACGTCCCATATGAATTTCGTAGCCGGTCACCGTCTGACCTTCAAGATTCGCAAACCAACCGGGACCGTTCCGCACTTGCGCGCTGGCCTGGTGCGTAGCCTTGTCGCCTCCAAAGACAGTTTCGATGGGCAGTAGTCCCAAGCCGGGAGCACTGTCCAGTTTTGACTCCACATGTTGTGGATCGTGAACTATTCCGCCCAACATCTGGTAGCCACCACAAATCCCGACCACCGCGCCGCCATTCTGCGCGTGCATTTGGATGGCCTTATCGAAACCCACAGAACGCAGCCAGTCCAGGTCATTGACCGTGCTCTTTGTGCCGGGGATGATAATGGCCGCCGGGTTCCCCACCTGATCTGGGTTATCCACATAGCGGACGCGCACGCCTGGCTCAGTAGCTAACGGGTCAAAATCGTCAAAGTTGGCGATGCGCGGCAGGTGTAGGACGACAATCTCCAGCGCTTCGGTAGTTGAGATTGGTTTTGCATAAGGATTTTCCAAAGCTACGGCGTCTTCTTCGGGGATGAAGAGATCGTGCAGATATGGGACCACGCCCAGCACGGGGGTTTTGCTCTTCTCTTCCAGGATACGCACGCCATCTTCAAACAAGGAAATATCCCCTCGGAATTTGTTGACAATCAAGCCTTTGACCAATTCGCGTTCCTCGGGCTCGAGCAACCAGACTGTGCCGATCAACTGCGCGAAAATCCCGCCGCGGTCGATATCGCCGGCCAGCAATACAGGAGATCTTGCATAGCGAGCAATCGCTATATTGACGATATCTCCTTCTTTTAAATTAAGTTCGGCTGCGCTGCCAGCACCTTCGATAATAACCAGTTCGTATTGCTCGCGTAGGCGGTCCAATGCGCCGGTGACTTCTTTCCACAAAATGTCTTTCTTGGGGTAATACTCGCGCGCATCCAGCGTTTGCCATGGACGGCCCATAACCACCACTTGCGAGCGCGAGTCCGCTTCTGGCTTGATCAGGACCGGGTTCATGTCCACGTGCGGTTCCAGGCCGGACGCATACGCCTGGGTGGCCTGTGCTCGTCCGATCTCGGAACCATCCGGGCAGACGGCGGCGTTGTTGGACATGTTCTGCGCTTTGAACGGAGCAACCTTCACGCCGCGTCTGGCAAATAGATGGCATAATCCCGTAACCAACAGACTTTTACCCACTGAGGAACTTGTCCCCAGCACCGTAAAAACCTTACCTGTCATATCGCTACTCCAATTGTAAAAACGAATAACACAATCAGTTCAACCAGTTCACACAACGCGCCGTAACTATCGCCCGTCAGGCCGGGGATGCGGCGCAGGATGAAACCCGCCCCAAGCCAGAGCACAATCCCGGTGACTAACAAGGCCAGCAAGCCCATCCACTCGGCAAACAACCAGGCAAATGGAATTGTAATAATAGTTGCCAGAAATGCCTGGGTCCAACCTACATTGTCTTTCATATCGCGACCCATGCCTTTATTGCGGGCGTAGGGGTAAGCGAAGATGGCCATCGATAGGACCCAGCGTCCCAGTACGGGAGCAAGCAAGAGCCCGGACTGATGCGGGAGTGAAAGGATGGCGGCATATTTCGCCAGCAGCAGCAGTCCACCGCCAGCCACACCGAACGCGCCTACGCGTGAGTCACGCATGATCTCCAGCCGTCGCTCAGAGGTGAATCCGCCGAACAATCCATCACAGGTATCGAGAAAGCCGTCGAAGTGCAGGGCACGCGTGAGCAGCAACCAGGCAGCCAGGATGAAGATGGCAACCACCGGGGAGGGGAAGATCAGGCGCAAACTGCTTCCCAATCCAAATAACAACCCGCCCAGCGCCAGGCCGACGAGCGGAAAAAACCCAACGGCACGACCTAACTCTTGTGCCGTAAAACTACGGCGGATGAGAGCCGGGAAAGTGGTCAGGAATTGGAAGGCTGTCAGGAGTGAGATCATGTTGTTTTTGGACTCAAAGTTCCAGACTTTGATATTCTGCTTCTAAAAACAAAGGTCAGGAGTCGTTGAGTCCATTTCCTTTGTTTATTCTTTATCCGAAACACCCGCTTCGGCAAAGGTAGCCATCTCGGCCAGGATCTTGCAGGCCGCTTCTGCGAAGGAAATGCCCAGGGCAGCGCCGGTGCCCTCACCCAGGCGGAAATCGAGATCGACCAGCGGCTTGAGCCCCAGCCATTCCACCATTTGGCTATGACCGTATTCTTGAGAGCGGTGCGCTGAAATCAGATAGGGCTTCACGGCAGGTGCGATAGCTACCGCGATCATGGCTGCCGCGGTGGAGATAAAACCGTCGATCATAACCGGTTTATGGTTGGCGGCTGCGCCGAGAATGACACCCACCAGTCCGGCGATCTCGAAGCCGCCGACTTTGGTAAGCACATCCAGGCCGTCTTTGGGATCGGGCCTGTTGACATCCAACGCACGTTCAATCGCGTCGATTTTGCGCTTCAAGCCTTCGTCATCCACACCTGTGCCACGCCCGGCAAGCTTGGCCGGCTCGATGCCGGTCAGCGCCGCGGCGATAGCGGCGGACGGGGTGGTATTGCCGATACCCATATCGCCGGTACCGACGATGTCCAAGCCCTTTTCGATCTCGGCCTCGACAACTTCCACGCCTGCCAGGATAGCCTGTTCGGTCTGTTCGCGCGTCATAGCCGGACCTACCGCCATGTTAGCGGTTCCAGGGGCAACTTTCTTGTCAACGAGTTTCGGGTGCGCTACCATTTCCGCAGCGACACCCATGTCCACAATCGTGATACGCGCACCCACGTGACGAGCCAATACGTTGATGGCCGCCCCGCCATGCAGGAAGTTGAGCACCATCTGCGGCGTGACCTCCTGTGGGAAGGCGCTCACGCCTTCGGCCACCACACCATGGTCCCCGGCCATAGTGATGATAACTTTATCTTTAATTGAAGGGAGCTCCTTCCCAGTTATGCCCGCCAACTGTACCGACAGTTCTTCCAACCTGCCCAGGCTGCCGGGTGGTTTGGTAAGCGTATCTTGCCGCGCTCTGGCGGATGCCATGGCGGCTTCGTCCAACCCCTGGATTCTTGCTGTAATGTCTTTGAGCATTATGCCCTCCGTAAAAGTATTTCTTTATTTCTATAGCAACTCGTTGGTTTCGATACGCCCTTCGCAAAGGATGCTCCGGGCTACTCAACCACCCGATCAAAATTCAATCCCCGCCTGAGCATTGATCTTCTGCTCTTCGTAGGGATGCTTGATTTCTTTCATTTCTGTGACTAGATCGGCAAACTCGATCAACTCCTGCGGGGCCTCCCGCCCGGTGATGATGAGATGTAACATGGGCGGTTTATTCTCTTTCAGCCAGGTAATAACCTCGTTCACGTCCAGCCAGCCGTAGTGCAAGGGGTAGGTGAATTCATCTAGCACGATCAAATCGTATCCGCCACTGGCAATCTTTTCCTGCGCCATCTCCCAGCCATGCAGCGCGCGGGCTGCCGTTTCGTCCATATCCTTGGAAAGCCAGGTAAAGCCATCGCCCGTCGAAAGCCATTCAATGCCCAACTTCTCGGCAGCTTTGACTTCGCCCCATTTGCCCGTCTCCGCCTTGATGAATTGGACTACGCAAATCCGCAGTCCCCGCCCCCAGGCGCGCAAGACCACGCCGAATGCCGCGGTGGATTTCCCTTTCCCATTCCCAGTATTGACTAGCACCAAGCCCTTTTTCTTTTTTGCCATTTTGCCTCGCTATTCCGTTTGATCTAATACACCTTGCGGGAAGATGATCGGCGCGCCCGTGACCGGATGCGGCACCACTTCGACTGGAGTCCGGTAGGCGGCGCTGATGTGCTCTGTGCGGATAACCTCCGCGGGAGTGCCAAGATGTTTCAACTCTCCGTCTACGATCAGTGCAACCTTGTCTGCGTAGAATGAAACCAGGTTGAGGTCGTGAAGTGCCATTAATACGGCCAACCGGTTCTCACGAGCCAATCTTTTCACCAGGGATAACAAATTGGTCTGGTGCTGTAGATCGAGATGATTAGTTGGTTCATCCAGCAGCAAGACCGGCGTTGATTGAGCCAGGGCGCGCGCCAGTAGAACTCGCTGTTGCTCGCCACCGGAAAGATTGGCAATTTGCCTGTCCGCGAAGGTGTCCAGGCAGGTCTGTTGCAACGCCAGGCGGACGGCGGCCTTGTCGGCTTCACCTTCCTGTCCCAGCCAGTTCAGGTAAGGCGTGCGTCCCATCATGACGGCCTGTTCAACCGAAAATGCTCCGCCTAACTGGCGCGCCTGTGGCACCACTGCCAAAATCTTTGCCCGCTGGCTGTGTGAAAGGCCGGTCAGTTCCTTTCCATCAACACTTACCCTTCCAGACTTTATGGGGATGACGCCGCTCGTCGCGCGAATCAGGGTGGATTTACCCGCGCCGTTCGGTCCGATCAGTGCCAGAATTTCGCCGGGCAGCACTTCGAAGGAAACATCTCGCACGACGATTTTGTCATCGTAGGCAACTGTTAGAGAATCTATTTTCAACATGGCTACCAGAAAACCTCACGCTTGGCCCGCCGCAAAATCCAAAGGAAGAAGGGTGCACCTGCCATGGCTGTAACGATTCCCACTGGCAGCGTGGAAGGCGCCATTAGAATACGAGCCAGCATATCGGCCAACAGCAACGCACTACCCCCACCCAGGAGAGATAACGGGATCAGCCTCCGGTAATCCGGCCCCCAGACGATACGGATCACGTGTGGGACAATCAAGCCGACGAACCCGATCACACCCGAAAACGCGACCGCCACCGCCGTGGTCAGGGAGGCGACCACGATGATGAACACCTTGGCTCGGTCCACATTCAATCCCATTTGTTTGGCCTCTTCCTCGCCGAACTGCAGGACGTTCAACATATGACCGGAGACTGTCAATAGTCCCATACCGATAAGCATATATGGCAAGACTGCGATGACCGGATCCCAGCCAGCAATCGGCGAGCCGCCCAGCAGAAAGGAGACGGCACGGTGCAATTGCAGTTCTGTACGCAGCATCAGGAAGGAAGTCAGGGCTGAAGCAAAAGCCCCGATTGCCACACCCGCCAGGATCAGCGTTGTCAGGGGGACCAGGCCATCGACGCGCGCCAGATTATAGACCAGCACCACAGTCAGGATCGCGCCCACAAAAGCGCCGATAGGGACCAAATAAAAACCCAGCAAATTGGTTGGCCAGTTTAGCGCCATCGCAAAGACAGCGCCCAACCCGGCCCCGGATGCGACCCCGATCAGATAGGGGTCAGCCAATGGGTTACGGAACAAGCCTTGATACGCAGCGCCACTGGACCCCAAGGCTGCCCCCGTCAAAACGACCAGCACCGTGTGTGGTAAGCGGACCGCCAGGATGATAGCTGAAAAGGAGGCTGGCCAATTAGGGTTGATATTCATCCAGGAAAGTTTAGATGCCAGGATACGCAAGACTGTCTCAGGAGGAACGAACACAGCTCCCAGCGCCACGCTAAAGATGAAGGCGAGCAGCAAGAGTAAGGTACTCAGGAGGAAAGGTCGGTGACGGATTAAATTGCTCAAGTCAGGAATAAACCTTAATGTTCTTTCGGGGGCTTGGCCCCCGAAAGAACGGTAATTCGAGAATCTATTCAAACAACTCTGGATGCACGAGTCGGGCAGTTTCTTCCAGGGCATCCACCAGGCGCGGACCGGGGACGCTCATCATGTTGGGGTCGATAGGATAGAGCGCATTCTCCATCACCGCGGTGATAACGTCCCAGCCCGGGCGCTCGGCGACACTCTCGGGGGTGGTGCCATAGAGCGCATCTGCCAGCAGAATGATATCCGGGTTGACGGCGATCAACTGTTCCGAGCTAAGCTGGGCGTACTCACCCTCCAGTGCGGAGGCAGCATTGGAGCCACCAGCCTGGGTGATGATGTAGTCGATGAAGGTACCCGAGCCCGCCGTCCAGGGATTGGAGGGATCGGTCGCGTCGAGTTCGTAGAAGACTGATGGATGCTCGGAAACGGTAGCAGTCTTCTCCAGCACGGATTCGACGCGCCCTTCCAAGCTCGCGATCAAGGTTTCAGTCTCAGTTTCATGGCCAGTCAGCATTCCAAAATCACGCAAGTTCTCCCATAATTCTTCATATGAAGTGGGATTGGCCTGCCAGTAAACGTTCAAGCCCAGGTCACGCAGGGCGGCCACCTGGTCCTCCGAGATGATCTGCGCTGCAACGATCAGGTCCGGCTCCAGGGCCAGGATGGCTTCGGCAGGCAGTTCTTCCCACATGGCGCCTATGTTGGTGACCTCGAGGGCTTCTTCGGGATAGATTGAATATTCATCGCGCCCGACTACCTGTTCTCCGGCGCCGACGGCGAACAGAATCTCGGTGGTCGAAGCAGATATAGACACAATGGCTTGTGGATATCCCTCAAGCTCGATAACGTTGCCCATATCGTCTTCGAACACCATCGTTTCGGGCGCGGGTTCCTCGGTCGGCTCGGGGCTGGGAACTGCTTCCGTTGCAGAGGCAGGCTCTGGGTCCCGATTCGATGCGGGTGTGGCTGTCGCTTCAGGGCCGCAGGCCGAGAGCAACAGTCCGACAACCATAAAAGGTATTAGAATGTTTCGTTTCATTAGATACTCCATTAAGATAATATTGAATCAAAATCCCCTGCCTCGTCCCCGCAAAAGCGCGGGGTAGATGACAGGGGAGGGGATGGTTTAGATTTAATAAACGCGTTCCACCTCCTTTCTGCGAGGGGCGTGGAGACCGAACAAGGCGGGCGTCCTGACTTGGTTAGTTTGGCAGTTACTTGGTTAGGCAGTTTTGTTGTATTCCAAACTACTCAACTATCCAACTAATTGAACTAACCTTACAGTTGCGCGACAGCGCCGGACTTCTCGTGCCGCAACAAATTTAAATTGTAGGGTAGGAATTAATTCTGCAACCTAAAATATTGCAGGAATACCCTACAGCTTAAGTAAATTGCGGCACTCGTTGGAGTCACCGGCTTCGCCATTGAACCTTCCCATCCGGGGGTAAGGTACCTTGATCGAATAAGTTGATAAAGTTCTAACTTTAATTATTGGTTATATTGTACAACATTTCCAGACAGATGAATGTCAGGAGGATGTGTATACTTTGTCAGGGAATTTCCGACAAGAGGTAATTCCTTGATGTAAAATACAAG
>JBAVJG010000044.1:0-2158 GCA_049687655.1 Anaerolineales bacterium
TCCAAGAGCAAGCGGCGCGTACATAACGTGATCGAAGCATCGTTTGTATTTCAAGATGGCAAGATCAGCCAGCACACTGATGCGTTCAACCTGTGGAAATGGTCTGGGATGGCGCTGGGACCAACCGGCACCTTCCTGGGCTGGACGCCCTTCGTGCAGGCCAGCATTCGTAAGAAAGCTCGTCTAGGGTTGGATGAGTTTATGGAAGGAGATAAGGAGTCTTTGTGATCCATTTATCAAACTTACCTGTATTCATACTGGCTGCACTCATCCTGCTGCTCACGCCCGGCCCGGCTGTGCTCTACATCATCGCCCGCAGCATGGACCAGGGCCGCCTGGCGGGATTCGTATCGGTGCTCAGCATCGAGAGCGGCAACTCCCTCCACGTGCTAGCGGCGACGTTAGGCTTATCAGCCATTCTTATGTCATCCGCGCTGGCATTTACAGTCGTCAAATATATGGGCGCAGCTTATCTCATTTACCTGGGTGTTCGCCGGTTGTTTGCACGCGAACAAGATCACCAAATCTCCGCGTTGCAAAGACAAAGCTTACGGCGCATTTACTCTCAAGGTGTGCTGGTAGCAGCTCTGAACCCAAAGACAGCTCTGTTCTTTCTGGCCTTTTTGCCGCAGTTTGTCAACCCGTCTGCGGGATCGGTAAGCCTGCAGCTCCTGACACTGGGTGGTCTATTCGTGATGATGGCTATTGTGACCGATAGTATGTATGCGTTCCTGGCGAGCACAGCTGGCGGCTGGCTTAAGAAAAATCGATCATTTCTACGCTCAGGCCGGTATATCATTGGGAGTGTGTATATCGGCCTGGGCGTGACAGCCGCGCTGTCGCATAAATCCTGATTGGTATGTCTATTGGTAAAAGGATATAAAGATGATGATTCGTGTTTCCAGCATCGTTTACAAAATGGAAGGTAAGGAACCTGATCCCGAAAATCACTACCTTCGCACTCCGCTCAAATCTGCTAATCTGGTTGCCGGGCATGGCATTGAAGACGACCGTAAAGGCGGCAACCCCAAACGCAATTTAAACATCATGTCGTTTGAAACCCTGGAAGCTTTACGAGAAGAGGGCTTCAGCACGCTGCCCGGTCAGATGGGAGAGCAGATCGTCATCCAGGGTCTTGACGTGGGGGAGATGGCTGTGGGTGACCGACTGCAAATTGGTGACATCGCTCTTGTAGAGGTGATCAGCCACCGCACAGGCTGCCAACGCTTCGAGCGCATCCAGGGCAAATCCCAAAAACAAGCGGCGGGGCGCATGGGAATCATGGCAAAGGTGGTCACAGGTGGGAGGATAAGTGTGGGCGACTCCGTGAAAAATTCAGGGAATTAATGTCGTTTGATACAATAAAAAGGTATTTACCCGTTGCTAGTTTGACTCTAATCAGCCTCTTACAATTTTATTACAGGCGCAACGGATTTGTCCCCATGTTCGTAATGCGCTTGGGGCTGTTTTTTTTGTGGCATATTGTTTAGGATTTGCTTCTATTGCAAATCTTGTATTGATTTCTTAGCTAAGAGGAGAATTATGAACGGCAACATCTCATCAGGTATGGCAAACATCAACGGTGCTCAACTATGTTATGAAGTGGAGGGCACTGGCCAGCCTCTACTTCTGGTACATGCGGGCGTTGCCGACAGTCGCATGTGGGATTCGCAATTCGAAGTATTTTCAAAGGAGTACAGGGTAATCCGTTTCGACCTGCGCGGGTTTGGACGCTCGAATATGCCTTCAGGATCATTTTCGAATCATGAGGATGTTCGTGCCCTTCTAGATTTTCTGGGTATCGAAATGGTTTTCTTATTAGGAATTTCCTTCGGTGGACTGATCACGCTCGATTTTACATTGGCTTATCCAGACTATGTCAAAGCGCTGGTTTTGGGGGCACCAAGTGTCAGTGGGGCAAACCCGTCCGAACGCATAAGACAGTTTTGGGAGGCGGAGGATGCGGCGCTGGAAAAAGGGGATTTAGATGGGGCCACAGAATTGAATCTAAGGTTATGGGTAGACGGACCACATCGTGAATCCAACCGGGTCAGTTCAGAGGTAAGAGAATTGGTGCGGGAAATGCAGTTGAATATTTTCAAAAAAGAGATACCGGGCGATATAGAGGAAATCGATTTGGAGCCACCGGCAATAGAGC